>CAMATG010000685.1 GCA_945860645.1 Candidatus Sulfopaludibacter sp. SbA3
AGTTGAATCCGGCCGCGAATATGCACTTCCGGAACTTGCCCACTTGCAGGATCCAGCACCTCCGATATCCTTTCAATTGGAATGTGAACCTCAACTCCGCCGGCTAGGCCAAAGGTCACGGAGGTTGGCCCAATCTGTTGCACGGAGCAGAGTGGGTAGTTGGCCGTAGGGATTCTGGGGAGAATCACAACTTCACGGCTATCTCGCATAATACGCCGCAGTTTCGCCAGTTTCGAACTTGAGCCACTGGCGGAACCATCCTCCCCCCGGATCAAAGACAGGATTTCGTTACCGAGAGAACGCCTGAGTTTTTCGGCAAGCTCGGTTGAGTTTTCAAAGCGATCGTATTTTCGATCGATCTGGCGCAATACCTCCATGACCTCGACGGTCTGCCGGGCCATTGATTTAACGAAAACGAGAATCGGCTTTCCATGATCCCGGGCGGCATCCACTTCGGCTCGTACTGGAGCCGTAATTGCGTCTCCGAGGATCAGAACGAGCAGATCAGATGTCTTCACCGCCTCCAGATAGAAGTCCAAAAGGGGTTTTGACGACGCCGGCTCATGCTCAAAGGCCCACGCCATAGTGATTGGATGGAACCGCTCCACGGCTAACTTCGCCGCCATTCTCTCAGGCCAAAGATCCTCCTTCGACTTGTCCATGATCGATGAAATGAAGACGCGGTATGGTTCCATGAAATCCTCTCATCTCAAATGGCAGCGAATGGAAGCGGAGAACTTTAGATTTGCCATGCCCATTAATGAATAAACCCCTCAATTGGAGGGGCTTGCGAACCATAATGTGGTGGCGGAGAGAGAGGGATTCGAACCCTCGGTAAGATTTCTCCTACACACGCTTTCCAAGCGTGCGCCTTAAACCGCTCGGCCATCTCTCCACTCGGGACATTTCTGCAAAACGATGCCGCCTGGAATCGGCGGCAACCCCTTTAGTTTAGCACGTTTTGTTGCGGTATTGGCTTGGGTGATAGGCTGTTGTCATGCCGATGCGACGACGCGATGTGTTTCCCTTGCTGGGTGCCCCTCTTTTGGCGCAGACGAAGCGGAGACCGCGGCTGGCGGCGGTGGTCACCAGCTACTACTTCTACTCCCACGCCGACGTGATTCTGGGCCGGCTGATGGCGGGCTGCTCGCCGAACGGGAAGTGGCACGCGTCACGGTGCGACGTGGTGTCGCTCTACGTCCACCAGATCCACGAACGGGACATGAGCGCGGACCTGGCGGCGCGGAATGGGTTCACGATCTATGACTCGATCGAGAAGGCCATCACGCTGGGCACGGGGAAGATCGCGGTGGATGGGGTGGTCTTCGTTGGCGAGCATGGCAACTTTCCGACCAACGACGTGGGGCAGAAGCTGTATCCGCGGCATGAGCTGTTCATGCAGATCCTGGACGTGTATGAGAAGAACGGCCGCGCGGTGCCGACGTTCTTCGACAAGCACCTGTCGTATTCCTGGCCGAAGGCCAAGGAGATGCACGAGCGGGCGAAACGGCTGAAGGTCCCGTGGTTCGCCGGGTCGTCGATCCCGTTGAGCTTGCGGATCCCGATGCTGATTCCGCCGATGGAGACGAAGTTCGACCAGGCGGTGTCGGTAGGCTACGGCGACCTGGACGCCTACGGCTTCCACACGCTGGAGGCGCTGCAGTGCATGGTGGAGCGGCGGGCCGGCGGGGAGACGGGCGTGCGCGCGGTGGAGACGCTGCAGGGCGAGGCGGCGTGGGCGTTTCTGGACAACGGGTGGAACCCTCTCATTCAGGCAGCCTACGACACGTTCCCGAAGAAGAGCCCGGCGCCGTTGCGGGAGCTGGTGAAGAAGCCGGTGGTGTATTCGGTGGAGTACCGGGACGGGCTGCGGGCGGCTGCGGTGCTGCTGAACGGGGCCGTTACCGATTGGGGCTTCGCGGGCACGGCGGGCGGCAAGACGATGGCGTGCAAGTATGGCCCGATCGGCAAGGCGCGGCCGCTGCCGCACTTCGACGGGCTGGCGCATAACATAGAAGAGATGTTCCTCTCCGGACGGCCTCCGTATCCGGTGGAGAGGACCGTGTTGACGACGGGCACGCTGGCGCACCTGTTTGATTCCGTACGGACGGGCAAGCGGGTGGAGACGCCGGAGCTCGATATCCGCTACCGGGCGGTGAATCCGGCCTTTGTACAAACCGCATGAGACTCCTACCGCTCCTTTTCGCCCTGCCGATGATGGCCGACGACCTGCATCAGAAGGCCTTCGTATTTGACGCCCATATCCACATGATCAACCGCCAGTTCTCCAAGGGCGGCGACATTGGCGAACGGGTGACCGACGGGCAGGTGGATCTGCCACGGGCCAAGGAGGGCGGCGTGGACGCGATGTTCTTCACGCTGTTCGTGGAGGAGCAGTACTACCCGGCGCGGCACGAGACGCGGCACACGCTGCGGCTGTTGGACCTGGCGCGCCGGCAGGTGGCGGCGAACAAGGACAAGATCGAGTTCGCCTATTCGGCGGCCGATGTGACGCGAATTGCGAAGACGGGCAAGATCGCCGCGGTGCTGGATCTGGAGGGCGGCTATGACCTGGACGGCGACCTGGGCGTGCTGCGTGAACTGTACCGTTCCGGGTTCCGGGTGATGATGCTGCCGGCGCATAACTGGGCGAACAACTTTGCCGAGTCGTGCTGTTCCAAGGGGCCGTTTGGCGGGCTGACCGAGCACGGCAAGGACGTAGTGCGGGAGATGAACCGGTTGGGCATGTTGATCAACGTGGCGCATGCTTCGGAGCGGACGGTGCGGGACGTGCTGGCGGTGTCGACACGGCCGATCATGGCGACGCATTCGGGGTTGAAGCGGTTCAACAATCTGCCGCGGACGATGTCCGATGAGCTGGTGAAAGAGCTGGCGGCGAAGGGCGGGGTGATCGGGTTCCACAGCGGGTGCGAGTTCCACTACCGGCCGATGTTCGACTACCGGACGGCGCAGGCTGGGAAGGCGTTTTGGGACACGACGGCGGTGGCGCGGCAGCCCAAGGACATGTCGATTGTGGAGGTGGACGGGCTGGTGAAGAACCATCATCCGATGATGGGGATCACGGCTCCGGATTCGGCGCGGTGCACGATTGACCAGTGGCTGGAACCGGTGGAGGCGGTGATCAAGATGGCCGGGGAGGACCACGTGGCGTTGGGGTCGGACCTGGATGGCGGACCGACATTTCCGTTGGGGATGCGCGATGTGCGGGACTTCCCGAAGCTGACCGAGACGATGCAGAAGCGCGGGTGGAGCGAGACGCGGATCCGCAAGTTCCTGGGTGGGAATGTGCTGCGGGTGTTTGGCGCGGCGACCGATCCGGTGAAGGGGAAGTAGGGGGCTCTACTTCCCTTTTCCTGCTTCCCTTTCCCTCGGTGCCAGGCACCGGGTCGAGCGGATTCGTGCTTTTGCGGGTGACTGCTGCCCGGAGCCAGGCACCTATCTCGATTGGCTGCCGCCGTGGGCGTCTATGACCTCGTGGAGTTCGCGGCGCGGGGTGACGGGTAGGCGATCGTCGATGTAGCCGAGGCGGATGACCATTTGCGGGAATCCGACGGCTTCGATGAGGTGCTGGAGTTTGGGGCGGAGGGCGGGGATCTCGATCGGCTGATTGAGGAACGAAGCCTGGACTTTGTGGCGGCAGGCCTGGAGGAGCAGACGGGAGAGGGCCTGGCCAGCGAGGAGCCAGTCGGCTTGGGCATCGCCGGAGGTGGTGAGGACCGCGAGGACGGGAGACTCGTCGGCGATCTGGCGATCCTTGGCGCCTTGGCCTTCGCCCATGTCAAACGTCCGGACAACGAGCTGCGTGAGGGGGCCGGTGAGCCAGGGGACGGTGAGGCCATCGCCGCGGCGACGGGGGTGCATCCAGGCGGCGAGTTCACGGCGCCAACTGGGATTGGCCCAGAGGGCCGCGGGGGC
>CAMATG010000686.1 GCA_945860645.1 Candidatus Sulfopaludibacter sp. SbA3
TCTGGTATTGAGAGCCGGCGGAGAGGAGCTGGGAGAAGTCGCCGCGGCGTTGGGCGTCGGTGGGAACGGTGTCGGTGACGGTCTGGCGGGGGAAGGTGTCCTTGATGCCTTCGTAGCCGTACATCCAGAACGATTTATTGCGGCCGTCGTAGAGCTTGGGGATATAGACGGGCCCGCTGGCGCTGCCGCCGAAGCGGTGCTGGCGGATGTTGGCGCGGGGCTGGCGGGAGAGGTTGTTGAAGAAGCTGTTGGCGTTGAGGACCGGGTTCTGGAAGAACTCGTAGAGCTGGCCGTGGAGCTGATTGGTGCCGGCTTTGAGGCTGACGTTGACGACGGCGCCGGAGGCGAAGCCGTTGGCGGCGTCGAAGGTGGCGGTTTGGATTTTGAACTCTTCGACGACGCCGGCGGGAGGGATGTAGGCGACGTTGCCGCCGGCGCCGGTGGTATTGGGAGCGCCGTCGAGGGTGAACTCATTGGTCCCGGTGCGGTTGCCGCTGATGGCGATGGCCGAGGGGGAGGCGTTATCGAAGGGGCGGGACCAGCCGCCGGTGGAGAGGTTCATGACGCCGGGGCTCAAGGAGGAGAGCATGATGGGGTTGCCGTCTTTGAGGGGGAGTTCCGAGACGCGGCGTTGGTCGACGACGGTGCCGAGGGAGGCGGAGGCGGCGTCGACGAGTGGGGCGTCGGCATTGACGGAGACGGTTTCGGTGGCGGCGCCGACGGTGAGGGAGATGTTGAGGGTGACGCGGTCGTTGACCTGGACGCCGATGCCTTCGCGGATCCAGTGTTTGAAGCCGGTGGCTTCGACTTCGACGCGGTAGGCGCCGGGGACGAGGAAGGGGATGAGGAAGTCGCCGGTGGAGTTAGTGGTGACGGAGGTGGAGACGTTAGTGGCGGTGTTGACGGCGCGCACGGAGGCGGCGACGACGACGGCGCCGGAGGGGTCGTTGACACGGCCCTGGATCTGACCACGGGAGTCCTGTGAGAAGGAGACGAGGGAAAGCGCGAGGGAGGCGACGAGGAGTTTCGCGATTTGCATTTGGGGGTAACGATATCACGAAGGAGGGGACTCAGGGACTGGGCGGGGGTGCGGCGAGGCGGTAGATATACAGGAACGACCCTGCTCCGTGCTGCGACGCGTAGCCGCGGAGTAGGAGGGCAGCGGGGCCGTGCCAGTAGAGGATCGCGGCGAGCGGCCGGTTCCAGGCAGCTATTTTCCGGCTCCCAGCACCAGCCGGGCGTAGAGGCGAATGAGCTGGCCCAAGGTCGAGAAGAGGGACTTCACGCGGAAGAACTGGGAACTGCCGTGGAGGCGGGGGTAGTGGGAGACGGGCACTTCGACGACACGCGTGCCGCTGGATTCGATTTTCTTCACGAGCTCGACGCAGATGGTGCCGCTGGAGGAGATCAGATTTGCGCGCTGCAGGAGGCTGCGGCGAATGAGGCGGAAGTCGCAGTCGATATCGCGCAGTTTGACGCCGAAGAGGGCGCGGGCGAACTGGTTGTAGACGGCACCGATGGCGATGCGGTGCCAGGGATCCTGGCGGGTGGTCTTATACCCATTGACCAGGCCGACATCGGGCCAGACGGCATCGAGGAGCAAGGGGAGTTCGGCGACATCGTACTGGCCATCGCCATCGGTGTAGAAGACGAACTCCTTTGTGGCGGCCTCGAAGCCGGAGCGGAGGGCGCCGCCGTAGCCACGATTGACCTCGTGAGTGACGACGCGAAGACGATCCCCATGCATGAGAACGAGCTGCGAGAGAACTTCCGCCGTGTTGTCGGCGCTGCCATCGTTGACGACGATCACTTCAAAATCCCTGGCATGCTGCCGGAGTACCTCGAACGTCCGATTGATCAGGCCGGGCAAGACCGGCGCATCGTTATACGCAGGGAAAAAGACGCTGATTCCATAGGGGAAGTCGTGGTTGGAGACGCGAACAGCCGGGTTCGAGATGGCAGCAGTTTCGGGCATGGCGGTTGAGAAGTTTTGACTGAAAACAATGCCGCCGAAAGTGTCGATACAGTAATTCCTGTATACGGCTATGTGACGAGACCACGGCGGACGGCGCTGAGGACGAGTTCAGCGGCGCTGTGGAGTCCGAGCTTTTCCATGATGCGGGAGCGGTGCGTTTCCACGGTATGGAGGCTGAGATTGAGCAGGCCGGCGATCTCTTTGTTGCTGTTGCCCTCGGCCAGAAGCTGATAGATGTGACGTTCGCGATCGGTCAGCGATTCATAGCGATCGTCCGCGGGACTGGCGCCGGAGGAGACGGTGGCGGCGCGGCGCTGCACGAGTTTCTGGACTTCGGGACTGAAGAACTGCGCTCCCTGGCGAACGGCGGTGATGGCCTCGATCAACTCCTCTTCGACGCAATCCTTGAGTAGATAGCCAGAGGCGCCTTCGCGAACGGCGCGCAGAACGTAGCGTTCATCGGCATGCATACTGAGCATAAGAATGGCGAGCGAGGGATAGAGACGGCGCAACTGGGAGAGCGCCTCCAGGCCGTTCAAGCCCTTCATGCCGACGTCGAGGAGAGCGAGGTCTGGCCGGTGGATCCGGGCGAGCTCGATGGCTTCGACTCCGGAGCCGGCTTCGGCGACGACAGCGAGGTCGGCCTGCGCTTCGAGGATACGGCGGAGCCCCTGGCGGACGAGCGTGTGATCATCGGCAAGCAGGACGCGGCAGGGCATTCAGGCGACTCCCTGGAAGGCGGATATGCGAGGGGTGGGACCGCTGGCGACAGGAAGGATCAGGGAGACGCGGGTTCCCATTCCAGGGCTCGAATCGACGAGGAGCACGCCTCCGAGAGTGGCGGCCCGCTCCTTCATGCCAAGAATCCCGGTGCCGTGAGAAGGCAGGCCACGGTGGTCCAAAGTGAAGCCTACGCCGTCGTCGACGATTTCCAGCGAGACCCGCTCGGCGGAGAGGCGCAGGTTGACGACGACATTGGCTGCCTGGGAGTACTTTTCGCAGTTGTTCAGAGTCTCCTGGGCGATGCGAAAGACGCAGGTTTTGAGGGCATCGGCGAGGGTTTCGCCCACATCGGCTCCGTTGAAGAGAGACTGAATGCCGCTGCGTTGGGAGAACTGTTCGAGCTGCCATTGGACGGCAGGTCCGAGGCCGAGATCATCGAGCAGAGACGGGCGAAGCATGAGCGAGATGTTCCGAACCATCTGGACTGTTTTTTCGGCGAGCTGGCGGGCGCGGGTGAGACGTTCGCGGGAGGCAGGATCGGTGACCAAGGGGAGGGCCTGGGAAATCTCCATGCGCAGTGCGGTGAGCGTCTGACCCACCTCGTCATGCAGTTCCTGGGAAAGCGTGCGGCGCTCCTGTTCCTGAATTTCCAACAGGCGCGCCGAGAGCAACTCCAGTTCCATTTTGGCGAGTGAAATCGACTCGAAATGGCGATGCCGCTCCTGCTGCAGGCGGAGGGCGTAGCGAAGGGTGACGAAGGCGACCAGGACACCGAGGAACAGAGCGGCACCGACGAGGAAAAGCAGGCGGCGCGCGGCGATCTGGCGATCCTCGTCGTAGCGGTTCCTCGCGGTTACCAACTCCTGCCGGAAGTGGGAGCGGAGGTCTTCGAAAGAGGCGAGCAGCGCGAGGCGGCGGGGGATCAGAGTCTCCTCAATGAAAATGGCCGGAGGGGGGATGCCGGCGGAGGCTGGAGATTCCAGTTGGCGCAGCTCCTCGATAAACTCTTCAAATCCGGCCTGGATTTCCAGCTCCGCCAGTTTGGCGGGAGCAGCGGCGCGGAGGGTGGCGAGCGATTCGCCGCCAGCGGCCTGGAGATCGAGAAGTTGGGCCGAAAACCGAACGCGGCCGGCCGGAGTGCGATTCAGGAAGTAATCGCGCGCATAGATGCCGCCGAGCCAAATTGTCCGGCGAATGGCGGTGACGGCGTCGTCGTGCTTAATGAAAAGATTG
>CAMATG010000687.1 GCA_945860645.1 Candidatus Sulfopaludibacter sp. SbA3
CCTGGACCACGCAGGCCATGACGAAGGCGACGTCCGCCAATTAACAGCAATCGACCCACCCGAACTCCGCCTTCGGATTGGCGACTACCGCTGCGCACCCTCCTCCACCACAATTCCGATCAGACGGCAATCGCGCAAGCTCGCAAGCCCTGTCTCCTCAAGGACGATCCCTCTCAAAAAACCCAACCCCAAAAATAATCACGGCGCCGGACCCTGGGTAAGGGGCCGGCGCCGTAAGCGGGGTTGCGGGTTGGGTCTAGAAGAAGAAACGGAAAGCGAACTGCACCTGGCGGGGGCTACCCACCTGGGCGTTGTTGGTGTCGTAGGTGCCATTCGGCAGACGCAGGCGCATGAAGCGGGCGTCAACCGGAGCCATCTGGCCCGTGGCGGCCAGCACACCCGCACCGTAGATATTGGTGCCCCCGGCAAAGATCACATTGTCGGCGTTCAGCAGGTTGAAAAACTCCACCGAGAGCTGAGCGCGCATGCCTTCCCTCACCAGCTTGAAGTTCTTCATGAAGCGCATATCCATGTTGGAAGTACCGCGGTTACGGAACGAGTTGCGCTCCATCGGGACCCCGGCGGTCAGGTAAGGTCGGTCGTTGTTGTTGCCATCGCGATTCAGATCGGACCCGGCGATGGCGTTCAACGGCAGGCCGGAACGGGCCCGGAAGATGCCGCTGACTTCAAAACCCAGCGGCAGGCTGAACGTGCCGTTAGAGGTGAACTGGTGCCGGATGTCGAGGTTGGAGTAGTTGTACTCCGGGATCAGGTTGAACGAGTTTTCGTAGACGAACCCGCCGGCGTCGCGCTCGTTGTCATCGTCGGAATACGCGCTCGCCAGCGTATAAAAGGCCTGGAACTGGAACCGCTTCAAACGGTACTGCGTATTAAAGGTTCCCGCCCGATACAGGCTGCGCGAAGAGCTTTCACGCACCGTAAATTGGTTGAGCGTCGGAACCGGGCGGGCGCCAAAGGTGGGCCGTTTGGAAAGATCGGTGGCCGCCACCGTCGGGATCCCGAGGTTGAAGTTCCGGTTCCGGAGCAGGTTCGAGGTGTTGACGTAGTGGAACTGGGTGCCGACGGTGAAGCCGCGAGCGAGTTCCGATTCAAACCCGATGCCGCCCTGGAAGGCGCGCGGATTCTTGAAATCGGCGCCCATGGTCAGGACGTTGGCATTGGCGAACGGATTGCGCGCGGTCCCGCCCGCGGCGAACGTGGCGGCCGTGGTCAATTGCGCCACCGACAGGATCGGCAGTTTGTCGAGCGAAACCGTATTCAGGTCGATCCCCGCGGCGCGGAACGACTGGTAGATCGTCGGCTGGCCCGTCAGGTTGCCGATAGAGAGCGAAACGTCACCGGGGGGCGTACGGAAGTTGTTCACCGCGCCGGAGAAACTCAGCATCGGCGTGGCGCCGTAAAAGAGACCACTAAAGCCGCGAACCACCAGTTTGGAGGCATCGTTGAAAGGCGAGTACGCAAACCCGAAACGGGGCATCACCTGATTCAGCGCGTTCGGGATCGACTTCACATTGGCAACCGAACCGAGCGGGAACTTCACACCCTGGACAAGGTTCACCACCTGGTCATTATTCGCCTCCACCTTCGGATTGTATTGGCCCTCCCAGCGCAGCCCGAGATCGATTTTCAACTTGCGCGTCACGTTCCAGGAATCCTGGGCGAAGAAAGAGATCTGCTTGATGTCCAGTTCCGCCAGTCCGTTGCCGATCGCGCGGGCGTAGGTCGCGGCGGGAATGTCGAAGCGGTTGACGCCGCCGGTGCCATTCGCGCTCAAGGTGCGCAGCAGGGTGGCGATGTCGCTGGTGGCGAAGCCAAACGCGCCGAACTGGTTGAAGGCGAAGGACTGGCCGGCCGTCAGGAAGTTCAAGTCGGCGCCCAGTTTGATGTTGTGGCGGCCGCGAGTGATGGAGAGCGAATCAGTAAACTGCCAGCGCTTGTCGTCCTGGGTCGTCGAAAGGAAGCTGCGGGTGCCGAACGTGCCGATCGTGTTCGATAGCGACGGGGCATCGGTGTTGGCGATGCGGGGCCGTACTTCGGCCGAACCGGTGAAGCGGAAATCGTTCACCATGTTGGTGGAGAACAGCTTCGTGTACTGCATCGAGCCGTTGTGGATGGCGTCCTTCTCAGTGCCTTCGTTGGATTCAGCGCTGTTGGTGAAAGGATTCACCGCGGCGCCCGTGCTCACCGCGTTCACTTCGTTCGAACGGGAATGGTTATAGCGGAAGGTCATGCGGTCGCCGTTGGTCATCTGGTAATCGGCCTTGGTGGTCAGGCCGGTCGCGCGGTTCGTCTGGGTAAACGGCTTCTCCAGGCTCTTGTAGAAGTCATAGGCAACGCGGGTGTCCGCGGTGGGCGTGAAGTTGGCCAACTGGGCAAACACCGTCTGGCGCGGCACGTCGGAGTTCTGGCTCTCAATGGCGCCGAAGTAGAACAGCTTGTTCTTGACGATCGGGCCGCCAATGCCGCCGCCATACTGCTGAAGGGTTTCGGAAGGCTTGACCAGGAAAATGGGGTGCTCGGAGCTCAGATCGCGGTGGCGGATCTGGTAGAACGCTTCCCCGTGGATGTCATTCCCGCCGGACTTGGTGATCGTGTTCATCACCCCGCCGGTCGAGCGGCCATACTCCGCCGTGTACCCGGACGGGACCACCTGAAACTCCTGAATCGCCGACTGCGGAACGGTAATGATCGACCCGGACCGTTCGCCGCCGCGGATACCGCCGAAGAATGGCTGGTTATAGTCCGCGCCGTCCAGCATGATGTTGGAGTAAATGGCGCGTTGCCCGGCGAAGGAGATCTGGCCGCGCGTGCCGTTTTCCACCTGGACGGTCGGCGTAAGAAGCGCGAAGTCCTGGAACCGGCGGCCGTTAATCGGGAGATTCGTGATGGCCAGGTTGTTCACCGTCGCCGTCTGCGAAGTCGTCTGAACGTCGACCATCGCGGCCCCGACCTCAATCACGGTCGCCGTCGCTTGGATCGATAGATTGACGTCGATCCGGGCCGCGGAACCGACCGTCAGCGTAACGCCCTCCACCTTCGTCTCGGCAAAGGCGGGGCTGGTGATCGAAAGGTTGTAAACGCCGGGGTCGAGGAGGGGAACCCGATACTCGCCCGCGTCATTCGATTTCACTTCCCGCAGAAAGCCGGTGGCGACGTTCAAAACCTTCACGCTCGCGCCGGCAATGGAAGCGCCCTTGGGGTCGGTGATGACGCCGTTCACCTGCGACTTGTTCGCGTCGGTCTGGGCAAGAAGAGAGCAAACGGACAACAAGGAGAGCGCCAACAGGCGAGCCGGGTTGGACATAGAAAGTCGACCTCTAAATGACATATTGTTTGTCCAGAATATCGCTCGATGATTTCAACCCGATGAACTTCTGTCATCAACCGTTTGAATTCAATAGGAACAAAGGGGCCACCGGTAACCTCAGTATCTGGCCCCATCATTCCCGCCGGGAGTTCAGGTCAAATGGCGTCCGAAAGTCATTACAATTCGTGCGAGACAGGAAGACCCGCCGCGAAGTGCGCCTCGGATCCGCCAATACCCTCCCCAAACCCCGCTCGCCCGGTGCCTGGCCACACAACCACTTTAGGCGCAACATCGCAGGCACCATTGGCGGCACGAACCCGCGCGACGTTCCGGAACAGCGGTGAATTCGACCAATCCCGCCACCTTAGCGGGCGAGGCGCATGACCGGCGGCTCATGAACCTGCTACTCCGAATGCGCGGCTCCCCCCGCAATCATTCGCACCCGCAATCGGCTCGTCTACATCGGAGCCCTCGAACGCGCGCAACTCGGCGGCGCAAGGTCTGATTTTGACGCTCTTGTCGAAAAGGCCGCGGAGCGGTCATTGGATATCTACCTCGCAGCCGCCCGAGGAGAGTCCGCGGAAGCCGA
>CAMATG010000688.1 GCA_945860645.1 Candidatus Sulfopaludibacter sp. SbA3
CGTTGAATTCGGACGATCCGGGGATATTTGGGTGCACGTTGGCGGGGGAGTTTGACGTGGCGCGGGGGTTGGGGTTTTCGGAGTTGGAGTTGGGACAGATTGCGGAGAATGCGCGGAGGTGTGCGTTTGGAATTTGACGGGACGCTGAAGGAGTTCTTTCAGCAGCAGCCGACGCGCTTGCTGCGGGAGTTAACCGGGGGCGTTCCGGTGGTGGAGTTTTTGAATGTCGAGCTGCCGGCGGTGCAGGAGCGGCGGCTGGATTTGGTGTTGCTGCTGGCCGATGAGACGCTGCTGCACATTGAGTTGCAGAGTTCGAACGACCGCGACATGGGGCTGCGGATGTTGGAGTATTATGCGCTATTGTGGCGGCGGTACCGGAAGCCGGTGCGGCAGGTGGTGCTGTATGTGGGGACGGCGCGAATGCGGATGGCGCGGACGTTTTCGACGGAGGCGGTGCGGTTCGTTTATGGGTTGCGGGATGTAAGGGAGTGGCGGGCGGAGGAGTTGCTGGCGAGCCCGCTGTTCGGGGATCAGGTGTTGGCGATTCTGGGCGGGACGGAGGATCCGCGGGCGATTGTGCAGGGGGTGTTGGAGCGGATTGTGGAGATGGCTCCGGAGCGGCGGGAGCGGGCGTTGCGGTATGTTTTGAATCTGGCGGGGTTGCGGAAGTTTGTGATAATACTTGAGAAGGAGGTGGAGCGAATGGCAGTGACGGTGGATTGGTCCCAGTACGCCGCAGTGCGAGAGATTGCCAGGGAGAGTGAAGCGCGGGGCGTGAAGCAAGCGCTGCACCTGCTGTTGGAGCAGCGGTTTGGCGCTCTGCCGCAATGGGCTGTTCGGAAGATCGAAGAAGCTTCCAAAGAACGCATGATGGAATGGCTGGGGAAGGCGAGTTCGGCAGCCACTTTGACCGATCTGATCCCGCGGCGCTAGGGCTTCCAGCGGGCGAGATAGATGGCCGTTTTGCCTTCGTGGGAGCTGTAGTAGCTGATCCAGAGTTCGCCTTTGTGGAGTTGGATACCGGCGTAGCTGGAGTCGCCGTTCGAGGGGAGTTTTTCCAGTTCCTTAATGCCGCCGTTAGCGTTGAGTTCGACGATGGACGTGCGGGTTTTCCCGTCGTAGAGACGGACGACACCGATCAGGCGGCCGTTGGGAAGTTCGATGAAATTGGGTCCGCCGATGCGGGCGCCGACGTCGGCCCATTTCCAGTCTTTGTACGGCGCCTTGGCGGTGCCGAGCAGGCCGTTGAACCCTTTCTCGTCGCGGCGCATGAGGCAGAGGGCGGTACCGTCTTTCTGGAAGATGATGGTGGATTCGTTGGAGAAGCCATCGGTGACGAGGGCGGGCACGAGGGTTTCGAATTTGCGGCCGTCGGTGGAGGAGTAGAGGCGGGTGGATTTGTCGTTGGGCGTGGTGGTAGGGTAGCCGACCATGAGGACCTGATTCTTGAACCAGGTGGCGCGCCAGAGCCAGTAGTTGTAGTCGCCGACGGTTTGGGGCGCGGACCAGGTGCGGCCGTCCTTGGAGAAGAATGCGACGGAGTGGTGATCGACGTTGCGCTGGTTGTCCTGGGCGCGGTGGGCGGCGGCGGCGGTGAGCATGAGTTCGCCGGACGGGGTGTGGGTGATTTTGGGATCGCGGAGGTCGAGATTGGGCTGTTTGAGTTCGGCGAGGGACTCCCACTTTTTGCCGTCCTTGCTGGAGATGACGCGGATGGAGCCATCGGAGGAGACGTGGCCGCGGCCTTCGCGGAAGGTGCAGATCCAGCGGCCCTTGTGCCTGATGATGTCGGTGAAGGCGCTATGGGGCGCGGTGTCCCAGATGCGGGTACTTTCAATGGCGAGGAGCGGCAGGCAGGCGAGGGTGAGGAGAATCGTGCGCACCACGCTATTCTAACTGCGTGGCCTGGAAATTACTGAATTCGCGATTGCATCTTTCGAACCAGTGGCTGACGCTGCGGGAGAACGACTACGAGTTGCCCGGCGGGAAGCGGCTGGCGAGTTACTGGCTGGTGGAGAAGCCGTCGTATGTACTGGTGATCGGCGAATCGCGCAAGGGGTTGGTGCTGGTGCGGGAGTTCCGGCCGGGAAGCGGGAAGACGCATTTGAGTTTTCCGGCGGGTTTTATTGACGCCGGCGAGACGGCCGAGCAGGCGGCGCTGCGCGAATTCAAAGAAGAGACGGGTTTCCACGCAGCGAAGGCGCGAGTGCTGGGCGTGCTGGACGCGCAGGCGGCGTGGCTGCAGGCGACTTGCACGGTGGTGTATGTGGAAGCGGGCGACCGGCCGGAGGTGAGCGCCGTCGATGCCGAGATTGACGCCGTGCTGGTGATGGACTGGGGCCAGGTGTTGGAGGAGGTCCGGGCGGGAGCGATCACCGAGATGCACTCGGTGGCGGGCTTCTATATGGCTCGGGATTTGTTGGACAAGAGCTGAGAGTCAGCCAGTTCTTTTAGCGTGGCCTCGAGTTCCGTGACACGGCGAGTGAGATCGGCGATGGCCTGGCCTTCGGGATCGGGGAGTTTGCCGTGGTCCAAGGTTTCACTGGCGTCGGCGCGGGTACGAACGACTTTGCCAGGGATGCCGACTACGGTGGAGTTCTCCGGGACCGAGTGGATGACGACGGAGCCGGCGCCGATGCGGGCGTTGTCGCCGATGGTGATGTTGCCAAGGACTTTAGCGCCGCCGCCGACGACGACTTTGTTGCCGAGAGTAGGGTGGCGTTTGCCGGACTCTTTGCCGGTGCCGCCAAGGGTGACACCTTGGTAAATTAATACGTCGTCGCCGATCTCCGCTGTTTCGCCGATGACGACGCCCATTCCGTGATCTATGAAAAATCTCCGGCCGATGGTGGCGCCGGGGTGAATCTCGATGCCGGTCATCCAGCGGGCGAACTGGGAGATGAGACGCGGGAGAAGCGGGACGCCAGCCTTGTAGAGCGGGTGCGAGATGCGATGAAGGAGTGCCGCGTGAAGGCCGGGGTAACAGAGGAGAATCTCGACAACGCTTTTGGCAGCCGGGTCTTCCCGGAAGATTGTGTCGATTTGTTCTCTGATCGCTGCGAACATGGCCTACTCCCATTATGTGATGTACAAAACAAAAAATGGATGCTATTCTGCCCGTAGATCGTTAGCCCCAAGGGGAAAATGATTCCCACCATCCGCTCCCGCGCTCCCTTCACCAACCAAAAAACTCCCGTCAGGCGGAGACGTCTGTTCGGGCCCCCTAAAACAAAATGTGGAAGAATTGTTTAGGGTGAGAGGATACCTGTCTATGAAATTGATGCGCAGTTTTCTCCTGAGCGGCCTTGCCGCCGCAGTGATGGTCGCGGCGCCAGCGCTGCGGCTTTCGGATACGACGATCGGCCCCGTTTCGATCGCGGCCGGACAGAACGGCCCGACCCGGTCAGTTGAGATGACGAATGCAGGCGACGGTACGTTGAACGTTTCACTGCGCTCGTCGGCGACCTGGGCGACGGCGACGCTGGGAACGGCGCGGCCCTGTTCGGCGTTGGGCAGCAACAACTGCACACCGATCAACGTGGCGTTGAACACGTCGGCATTGACGGCGGGCACCTACACTTCGGCGATCACGGTGAGCGACCCGAACGCGGTGGACGCGCCGCAGACGATTACCGTTGTGGTGGCGATTGGCGGGACGATTCCCGACTCGGTGAACCTGTATGTGACGCCGGACGCCGGTTCTCGCGACAGTGTAAAGATCACGGGGAATGGATTGCTGGACGGCACACCGACGACGGCGACGGGCGGCAGCTGGCTGTCGCTGGCGTTTGAGGGCCAAGGGAGCTTTGCCTTCGTTCTGCCGTATGCCATTGTGGGCCGGAACCCGGGCGGATTGGCGGAGGGCACCTACAACGGAACACTGCGCATCACGAGCGCGACGCAACCGGTGAAC
>CAMATG010000689.1 GCA_945860645.1 Candidatus Sulfopaludibacter sp. SbA3
TTCTTTCACCGCCAATGGCGTCGGATGCCCGGCCCACAACCACCGCAACGCATCGGGCAGAATCGCCGCCCCGTGCTTCATGTTGTGCCCCTCATCGCCCAGTTCAAAACGAGCCTCATACCCGGCAAACCGCAACGCGTCAAACATCACCTGATTATTCACCGGCCAACTGCCCGCATAAAACGTCCCCTGAGGCTGGTTCGGAACAATGTGGTCATTCTTCCCCGCCTGCAAAAACACGCGAATCGGCTTGGCCTCGCTCCGCCGGATCAGCGCCGCGAACCCATCCCCGCCCTTCATCGCCACAAAGGTCCCAATAAAACTCAACACCCGCCGGAACTGGTCCGGCCGGTGCCATGCCGCCACCAGCGCCCCAACGGCCCCGGTGCTCACGCCATACAACCCCCGTTCATTCGGGTCTTTCGACAGGTTGTGCGTCTTCGCCACCGCCGGGATCAGCTCTTCCACCAGAAACTTCGAATACCGGTCGCTCAGCGAGTCATACTCAAACACCCGCTCATACCGGCTCTGCACGTTCGGAGAAACGGCCGGCAGAACGCCCGGATCCACAAAGATCCCAATCATCACCGGCAGCTCTTTCTTGTGGATCAAATTGTCGAAAACGACGGGCACCCGCACGCCATTCCCCACCGCCCCGCTGCCGTCCAGGAAAACCATGAACGCCGCCGGCTTGGTCTTGTCGTACTGCGCCGGCACATAGACCGAATAGTTATGCGGCGTCCCCGGAAAGTGCTTCCCCGGCGCCAAAACGTGTTTGGTCACCGCACCCTTCGGCACGCCGGCTTGTGGCTGCGAATCCGGCCCCAGCGCATACTCCACGGCCCCCAGGCCGGTCATCATCAAGGCAATCAAAACCAGTCGAATCATGCTCCCGGCAGTCTATCAAACTCCCCACAAGCGCCGGCCTCGGCTGATCCGTTTCGGCCCGCGCGGAAACGCAACCGACACCTCTGCATCGGGTCAACAGCGCCTCCACCGTGGCAATGCTATGCGCCCACTTAAAGTCAGCTTATGACCGTCCGGAACTACTGCCAGTTGCCGGAAGGTGACGTGAAGCCTGTAAGCGGCAGTCCGGTTCACGCAACACGACTGATCTCTACTTACCGGCCTGGGTTACAATCTGGTCGTAAAGGTTCGCGACCTGATTCGGAAGTTGGAGTCCGCAGGGTGGGCGCTCCGCGCGACCAAGGGCAGCCATCGTCAGTTCAAACATCCGTAAAGGCCTTCCGTTGTCACGGTGGCCGGGCATCCCGGAAAAGACATACCAATCGGCACTCTGCGGGCTATTCTGAAGGCAGCGGATCTGGAAGGAGACTCGGAGCAATGAAGTACACGGTGATCTACGAAAAAGGCGATAGGACTTGGGGGGATTATGTCCCCGACCTGCCAGGTGTGATCGCCGCGGGCGATTCGCGAGAGGAAGTCGAGTCTTTGATCCGTGAGGCGGTCGAGTTCCACATCGAAGGATTAAGGGCCGAAGGCTTGGCTGTACCACCGCCTGCCAGTTGGGCGGGCACGCTCGAGATCGTCGCTGCCTAGCGGTCCTCCGGTGGCTGCCTTGGCGCGCTTACATCGCTTACAGCACAACCCTGCAACTTGGCACAATGACATGAGGAATGTACGCAACGCCTGGTCGATAGAGCCCCGCAGATGAAGGCGCTAATTGGCGGTGCGCCTCTAACGTCGTTCTTTGCGTTGGCCTTCTTATTGTCTTGGGCCGTCACTATTCCGATGGTGCTTTTGCATGGACCACCACAATGGACAATCCTGGCGACATTGGGCCCCACGATCGCCGCGTTGGCTGTGAGCCGGGTTGCGACTGGAAGCTACAATTTTTGGAATGCCTCAACCGATTCAATAGATTGGATTCGACAATTTTCCGGGACGGCGGCTGGCGTGGCACTGGTGGTTATCGCCTATGTTGTTCTTCCTGGGATTTTGACAGCGGATCCCGCAAGATTGAATTGGAGCATCTTCCTCTCGCTCCAAGTTTTCAACTACTCCACTCTGCTCGGCGGACCAATCGGAGAAGAAGTCGGCTGGACTGGTTTCGCCCTTCCGCAAATGCAAAGGCGATACGGCCCGCTGATTGCCGTATTGCTCCTTGGCGTCCTTTGGGCGCTGTGGCATCTTCCATTGTTTCTGCAGCCTGGCTTCTACAGCACGCCTTTTTGGATCTATGTACTCATGATGATTGGGCTACGGTTGCTCATCGCCACGTGTGCCAATTGGTCCGGCTTTGGCATCGCGGTTGCCATCCTGACGCACGCCGCGTTCAACACTTCATCACGTTGGCTCGGAGGACTTTTCACAGACACTCAGCCACAGTCTTGGCTGCCGTTTGAACTCGTCATGGCGCTTGCCGGATTGGCCGTTGCGGCAATCGTTGTCGTGTGGACACGAGGAAGACTCGCTTACCCGACCGACCGTAGTTCGCCGGGTCTCCCAGGATAAGTCCAGCCGAACGGCGACGCGTACAGCATCTCTAAGTCGTCGCCCCCCTCACCCCTCCATCGCCTCAGCCACCGCCTCACCAGCCAACACCCGCAAGCCGAAATCCTCCTTCAACCGCGTCCGCCCATACCATTCCAGCAACTGCACCTCTTTCCCCGAATACCGCTGCATCACCAACCCAAACAGAGGATGCGTCCGATTCGCCACCGCAAAACTCTTCCGGTCCAACTCCCTGTCCCGCTCATAAATCCCCTCAACCTCATCCAGCAGTCCGGCCAGAATCCCCTTCAGCCGCGCCTCCACCTCCAGCACACCCGTCAGGTCAATGCCCACCTCCACCAACGCGCCCTTCACGTCATCCAGCTCCTCGTGGATCGCCAACCAAGCAATGTCACGCTCCCGAAGAAACGTGATGCTCCGATGCAGCCGCAAATACCACGGGCACTTCACCTTCACCATATCGCCGCTCCGAAACTGGATCACGTAGCCCTCGCGGCCTTCCATCCCCGCCAACGTTTCCAACGCCCCAGCCAACCCCGCGCCCTCGTACCGCGGCGCCACCGGCACGCCATAGTCGCCAATCCACTGATGCACCACGTGCTCCGGGTCCAGCAGAACATAGGCGCCCGTCAGGTTGTCCCGCACATGCAGCAGCCGGAACGCCGCCTCCTCCTGCGCCACCACAATCCGCGCCTCCGGATGCGTCAACTCAAAAATGGCGGTCATCCCCCGGCTCGCCACCTCGCGCGCAAACCGCTCGATCCCCTCATTCCCCGCCTGCGCCACAAAAGCCTCCGCCAGCTTCACCACCCCCGCGTCAAACGACTTCTTCGTCCGCCACAACAACCGCCCCTCCACCCACGCCGTCGCCACCATGCTGCCGTCCAGCTTTTCAAAAATCGCCGCAACATCGTCCCGCCGTAGCAAACTCTCCGGCGACAATCCCTCCCGCTCCCCCACATTGAAGAACTTGTGCAGCGGCCGCGACACCACCCGCCCCGCCCCATCGAAGGCGATTCCGCGACACTCCAACGCCTCCACGCAATCAAACGTCGTCGCATCCCGAAACAGGTAGCAGCCAAACGTCACCCCATTCGGCTGCGCCAGAAAGCGGATCTCCTTCTTCCCGGCCACAAACGGCTGCACGTCGGCAATGTCACGAATCGTCTTGAACATACGGGCCTCTACTTCAACTTCTGCCGCCCCTTCGGCCCCGAATACGGCGCCCGATCCCAGAAATCCGTCGTCCCCTTAGCCCGCGGATCCCCCGACGCCCGCATCCACGCCTCCACCTTCGCCGCCAGCTTCTTCTTCACCGCAGCATACGCCGCCTCCCCTGCCAGGTTCCGCACCTGCCCCGGGTCCTTCGCACAGTCATACAACTCCTCCGCCGGCCGCTTCCCAAAACACAGCCGCCACGGTTTGCTCTCCGG
>CAMATG010000690.1 GCA_945860645.1 Candidatus Sulfopaludibacter sp. SbA3
AGTTTATCATTGCGCGGCGGGGCCGGATAAAAGCCGTTCGTGGAGTACCTTTTCGTCCAGATCGCCGGTCCATTTGGCGACGACGACGGCGGCCACGCCATTGCCGATGACGTTGGTAATGGCGCGGGCCTCGGACATGAAGCGGTCGATGCCGAGGATGAGCGCGAGGCCGGCGACGGGGACGTTGCCCACGGCGGAGAGCGTGGCGGCGAGCACGATGAAGCCGCTGCCGGTGACGCCGGCGGCGCCTTTGGAGGTGAGCAGCAGCACGGCCAGGAGCGTGATTTGCTGGGTGATCGACATGGGCGTGTTGGTGGCCTGGGCAATGAAGACGGCGGCCATGGTGAGGTAGATGGACGTGCCGTCGAGATTGAACGAGTAGCCGGTGGGGATGACGAGGCCGACGGTGGACTTGCCGGCGCCGAGGCTTTCGAGTTTCAGGATCATGCGGGGGAGCGCGGCTTCCGAGGAGGAGGTGCCGAGGACGATGAGAATTTCTTCCTTGATGTAGCGCAGGAAACGGAAGATATTGAAACCGTGGAAACGGGCGATACCGCCGAGGATAACGATGATGAAGACGACGCAGGTGAGATAGAACGTGGCCATGAGTTGGGCGAGCGAGAGCAGGCTTTTCAGTCCGTAGGTGCCGACGGTGAAGGCCATGGCGCCGAACGCGCCAATGGGGGCGAGCGCGGTGATCATCTTGACGATGGCGAAAAGGATCTCCGAGGTGCGTTCGATGAAGGTGAACACCTCGTTTTTATGGGAGCCGAGGCGCTGCAGCCCGACGCCGAAGAGGATGGCGAGGAGGAGGACTTGCAGAATTTCGCCTTTGGCGAAGGCGTCGAAAAAGCTGGACGGAATGACGTTCAGAATGAAGTCCGTGGTGGAGGTCATTTTGCCGGGGGCGGTGTAGGCGGCGATGGCGCCGGCGTTCAGCGTCTTGGGGTCGACGTTCATGCCCGCGCCGGGCTGGACGATGTTTACGATGAGCAGGCCGATGAGCAGGGCGACGGTGGAGACCACCTCGAAATAGAGCAGCGCAAGGCCGCCCGTACGGCCCACCTTCTTCATGTCCGCGGTGCCGGCGATGCCGACGACAACGGTGCAAAAGATGATCGGCGCGATGATCATCTTGATGAGCTTGATGAAGCCGTCGCCGAACGGTTTCATGGCCGCGGCCGATTCGGGAGCCAGGGCACCGAAGGCGATCCCGATCGAGATCGCCACCAGGACCTGGAAATAAAGAGAGCGGAACATGATTCAGAGATTCTAGCGGAATCTACTGATAGAAGCACTTATTCCACGCGTGGCGCTTCAACAGGGTCAGCGTTTCGGCGGACAGCGGGCCGGCGTCGGACACGGCCGCGTTGGCTTCCACGTTGCGGATTTTACGCATGCCGGGGATGACGGTGGAGACGACGTCATTGGACAGCGTGAAGCGCAGAGCGGTGGTGGCGACGGGTTCGCCAGAGTTGGCCAGATCGGACTGGAGCGCGTTGAACGCGTGGACGACCTGCGCCTTGCGATCGCCGCGGAAGTAGAATTCGCGGAACTCGCCGGGCTCGAAGGCGGTGTCGACGGTGACAGCGCCGGTGAGCGCGCCTTCGTCGAGCGGGCAGCGAGCCAGCACGCCGATGTTGTGTTTCTTGCAGGCGTCGAAGAGGTTGATCTGCGGGGACTGTTCGTAGATGTTGTAGATGACCTGGACGGTATCGATGAGGCCGGTCTCGATGATGCCGAGGGCGGAATCGGGTTGGTGGTCGTTGATCGAGATGCCGAAGTGCTTCACTTTGCCGGCCTTTTTCAGGTCTTCAATGCCGCGGCGCCAGGAGTCGAAGTGCACCCAGTCGGGGTTCCAGACGTGGAGTTGCTGGAGGTCGATGCAGTCCGTACTGAGGTTGCGCAGCGACTGTTCGGTCATGTCGACGATGTATTCGTAAGGGAACACCTCTTCGATGGGCGTGCCTTTGCGGGCGGGCCAGACGCGGTTCTTCGGGGGGATTTTGGTGGCGATGGTGACCGGGGCTTTCGTCTCGGCGGCGACTTGGGCAATGAGGCGCTCCGAGTGGCCTTCGTTGTAGGCGAAGGCGGTGTCGATCAGATTGATACCGAGTTCGATGGCGCGGCGGAGGGCGGCGAGGGACTCTTCGTCGGAGCCGTTCAACCACTGTTTGCCGCCAATGCCCCAGGCGCCGAAACCGATCTCAGAAACTTGGAGGCCCGTACGGCCCAATGTGCGAGTACGCATAGAGTTCTATTATGAAGGCAGTATGCGTTGGATACTGGTGGCACTTTCGACAGTCCTGCTTTTCGGCGCGAGCGTGCGCCTGTTTATGAAAGACGGCACCTATCACGTGGTGAGCGAGTACAAGGTGCTGAGCGACCGGGTGCGCTTCTATTCGCTGGAGCGGAGCGACTGGGAGGAGATCCCGTTGGAGTTGGTGGACCTGGCGAAGACGAAGGGCACCGTCGACGCGCAGGCCAAGGACGTGGCCGCGGAGAAGAAAGCCGAGGCGGAGGAAGAGGCGGCAGAAAAAGCCATGCGAAAGGAGATCCGGGAGGTGCCGAAGGAGGCCGGGCTCTACTACGTGGTGGACGGCAAGCCGATGCAGGCGTTGAAGCAGGCGGAGTTGAAAATCGTCACCGACAAGAAGCGGCAGATCCTGAAGGTGCTGACGCCGATCCCGATTCTGGCGGGGAAGAGCCACGTGGAGATCGACGGGCTGAAGAGCGCGTTCGTGGTGAATGAGGAGCGGCCGGAGTTCTATTTCCGGCTCGCGTCGGAGGAGCGGTTCGGGCTGGTGCGCTGCGTGGCGGCCCCGAAGGGGACGGGGCGGATTGTGGAGCGGTGGGAGATTGTGCCCGTTGTGAAGGAAGTGATGGTGCAGCACGAAGAGGTGCAGATCTTCCGGAAACAGGTGGGCGAGGGGCTGTACAAAGTGTGGCCGATGGAGCCGTTGACGACGGGTGAATATGCGTGGATCGAGTTCACCGAGGGCAAGGGCAACACGCAGGTTTGGGACTTTTCATTTGCCGCAAAAAAATAATGTTCAGTGGCGGTAACAGTTTACCTGTGCGAAGCATCCGATGGAGGGGTGCCCCGCCTACACCCTAAGTCACGCAGTTTCATGCGATTATGTGCTAATCTGATAGGTGGTGGCCGTGTGTACGGCCACTGGCAGAAGATCCTTGCACGCCTCACCAACAGCAACCGCAACAACAACTCACCACATACAGATTTTAGGGAGGAGGACTGGTAATGATTAAACGGTCCCTGACATGGTTTGTCCTATTGTCACTCTACGTCGCCGGGCTCATGGCCCAAGGTGTCAACACCAACGCGACGAAGGATGACTGGGAAGAAATCAATTTTGAAACGAGCTCGGCAGTACTCACGGATGGGTATCCGAGCCTGCTGCGTTTAGCCGAGTTACTGACGAAGAACCCCGGCTTTAAAGTTCGCGTGGAAGGCCACACGGACGGCATTGGCTCCAAGCGGGCCAACGAAAAGCTGGGCATGCAGCGCGCCCAGGCTGTGAAACAGTTCCTGGAAAAATATGGGGCGCGGCCCGATCAGATTTCGGCCACCACGCAAGGCATGGTGCAGCCGAAGGTTGGCAACGATACCAAAGAAGGCCGCTGGATGAATCGGCGCACGTTGGTCCACGTGGCCGATGCGCAGGGCAAGCCGGTGTCGGCCGGTGGTGTGGGCGACGCGATCCGCAACCTGAACGCGGCGACCGGTGGTCCCGCCGCGGCTGCCGATCCGAAATGCTGCGACGAGATTTTGAAGCGGCTGGATAAGTTGGACGACATCCTGGCGCTGCTCCGCACCATGAAGGGCGAGCACGACAAGCTGGCCGGCGAAGTGGCCAAGCTGAAGGACGACAACCAGAAACTGGCTG
>CAMATG010000691.1 GCA_945860645.1 Candidatus Sulfopaludibacter sp. SbA3
CAGCAGTCGTCGCAGGCGCCGGACTTGCCATACAGTTCATCTCTCGCACCCTGGAGCTACGCGCTCTCCGTGCCCAGACGTGGAACATCGGCTACCACCAGACCGAGCCCTTCATTTCCCGTGGTCCCGACGGCATCCCCGCCGGCTTCGGCAAAGACGTCCTTACCGAGGCCGCCCGCCGTGCCGGTGTCCGGCTCAACTGGGTCTTCGTCCCCCAAGGCGCCGGCGCCGCCTTCCATGAAGGTGCAATCGACCTCTTCCCCCGCTCCTCCGACGTCGCCGGCCTCGCCCGCGCCCCCTACATCACTGCGCCCTGGTTCGAAACTTTCTACGGCCTCGTCGAACGCGCCCCCGGCGGTGCCCCCATTCCCAAGGATTTCCCCGGCCGCTGCGTCGCCACCACCGCCTCCCACTTCGTTCGCGCCTACGCCGCCCGCGTCCTCCCCGGCGCCACCGTGGTCCCGTTCGAAAACTGGAGCGCCGTTCTCCGCGGTGTCTGCAACGGCACCACCGACATTGCTTTCGCCGAACTACGCGAAGCCAACTCCGCCCTCATGGCCCAAGTCCAGGAATGCCGCGAACAACCCCTTCGCCTTCTCCCTCTCCGTCAGGCCGTCCTCGTCGCCGGCATCGGCGCTTCCGAACGCGCCCGCCCCATTGCCGATCTCCTCCGCGAACAAATCAGCTCCATGGCCGACGAAGGCCTCCTCACCGAAATGCACTCCCGCTGGTTCCTGGCTACTCTCAATGAGGTCAGCGCCGTGGAGCGGCTCTTCGCCATCCGCGGCCGCCAGAGACTACTGACGATCCTGTCCGCCGTCTTGCTCCTGCTATTCCTCATTGCCACCGCTCTCTCCTGGCATATGCGCCGCCTCCGCCTCGCCGCCGACCGCGCCAGCGCCGCCAAATCCATGTTCCTGGCCACCATGAGTCACGAAATCCGTACACCCATGAATGGCGTCCTCGGCATGGCCAGCCTCCTCCGCGATACCCCTCTCAGCCGCGAACAGTCCGAGATGCTCGAAACCATCACCCAAAGTAGCCAGTCGCTCCTCGCTATCATCAACGACATCCTCGACCTCTCCAAACTCGATCACCTCCACCTCCGCCTCACCCCCACCGACTTCGTCCCCGCCGACGTCCTCCACGGCGTCTCCGCTCTCGTCCTCCCCGTCGCCCGCGGTAAATCCATCGCCCTCTCCGTCGCCGTCTCCCCCTCCGTCCCACCCCTCAGCCGCGGCGACTCTCTCCGTCTCCGCCAGGTCCTTCTCAACCTGGCCGGCAACGCTGTCAAATTCACCACCACCGGCTCCGTATCCCTTTCCCTCGAACTGGCCCCCGGCCCGTCTCTCCTCTTCAGCGTCACTGACACCGGCATCGGCATACCCGCCGCCGTTCAATCCAATCTCTTCACTCCCTTCACCCAGGTCGATTCCGGTTCCACCCGGTCCTTTGAAGGCACTGGCCTTGGCCTCGCCATCAGCAAGCGCCTAGTTGAACTGATGGGCGGAGAAATCGGCATGGAGTCCAAGCCAGGGCAGGGAAGCCGTTTTTGGTTCCGAATTCCATTCGTCCCCCCCCAATCGGCCGCAATTACGCTGGCCAACGCCATTCCAGCCCCGGTTGCGGCGCCCGCTGCCCCTCTCCGAGTGCTACTGGCCGAGGACAACCCCGTCAATCTTCTGGTCGCCACCCGCCTGCTCCAAAAACTCGGTCACACCGTCACGCCCGCCCTCAACGGCGCCGAAGCGGTAAAGACGTTCAAGCAAGCCAAGTGGGATCTCATCCTGATGGACTGCCAGATGCCGGATATCGACGGCTACGCCGCCACGCGAGAAATCCGCAACCTGGAGAGCACCTCGGCCGACCGCCGCACCCGCATCGTCGCCCTCACCGCCCAGGCGTTAGCGGAGGACCGCAACAAGTGCCTGGAAGCCGGCATGGACGACTACCTCACCAAGCCCATCGACATCAACCAACTCGAGCGCATCCTCACCCAATCCGTCTCACAAAAGCAATAAACCCGTGTCAGACACCTCATTTTTTTCCGTAAAACGAAACGCTTTACGGATTCCGGCGCCCTGAAGCCCCACCAAAACTATAAAGGTGCCCGCGCGTCCGAATCAACAGCCGCCCATCCCCAATCGCCGGCGTCGCAAACACGTCCTCCCCAAACTCGTTCGTCGCAAGAATCTCCCACTGCGCTCCCGCCTTCAACACGGTCAACTTCCCCTCACCGCTCACCGCATAAATCCGCCCACCCGCCGCTACCGGCGACGCAAAATACTCCCCCAACGCCCCGTTCGTCCGCCCCTGCTTCAAAATCGCCCCCGTCTCCGGGTTCACCGACGTAACGATCCCCCCCGACTTCACCAGATAAAACACCCCCTCATACAGCAACGCCGACGGTATATAAGGAAGGTTCCGCTTCAACCGCCACCGCGCCACGCCCCTGTCCAACTTCCCCTTCCCATCCAGCGGTAACGCCACCGCCCCATAATCCCCCGTCCCCAACGCCCGCGCCTCCTCCCACTCCTTCCCGTCCACCTGCCCGTTCCGATCCGCATCCACCCACCCGAAGTGTTCAAACCAATCCGTCTCGCCCTTCGCCTCTTCTACCGACACCATCCCGTCCCCGTTCTTGTCCAATTTGGCTGCCGTCGCCGCAAACGTCGGCATCCACGGCGCCTCCGACCCCGATGCCGTCACCAACAGCGTCTCCCCGTGAATCACCGGCGTCCCCATACTCCCATTCGAAGCCAACGGAAACCACCACCGCCCCTCTCCGGTCCCAAGCTGATACGAATCCACCCGCGACGACCCCACCAGGATCAACTGGTCCCGATACACCACCGGCACCGACCACCCGTCCTGCACCTCCGGCCGCTCCCGCCGCCAACGCTGCTTTCCCGTTCCCGCGTCCAACGCAACCACGTAAGAAGCCCGCATCTGGTCGCACAACATCACCACCAACCCATTCGCCACCACCGGCGACCCCCCAATCCCATAGAAATTGGTAGTCGGCGGCAACGGATGTCGCCAAATCTCTTTACCGTCCAACGAATAGGCGACCAGCCCGAAATCGGCAAAAAACACATACACGTTCCGCCCATCCGTCGCCGGCGTGGGCGCCGCCGGGTCGTTGGCCTTGTACATGCTCTTCAAGGACGGAGGTCGAATCGCCCGCCGCCACAACTCCCGCCCCGTCTTCATGTCATAGGCCAACGTCAACAGTTGCCCACCCTCGCTCCCCGTCAGGAAAACCCGCCCACCCGTCACCACCGGAGACGATTGCCCAAACGGGACCGCGCTCTTCCATTCCTCATTCTTCCCCGGCCCGAACTCCGCCGGAATCGCAATCCGCTCCCCCACTCCCGCCCCGTTCGGACCACGAAACCGCGGCCAGTCCCCTCCATATAAAGGAAGCAACAGCAACAACGCCAATGGACCAGAAAGCGCCTTCATAGCCCGCTAGTATACCCGAACGCAGTGCCGCAACTGTTCTTTACAAACGGTTTGTCGCCCATGGTAAACTACAGTTAAGTCCTGGGTGTAACCATGCTTCACTCCAACCCCCGCTCCCTCTCTGAACTCAATTCGAGCGTCTCAACTTCCGCTCCCGGAGCGTGGAAGCGGCTCGCCGCCTTCGCCGGCCCAGCCTATCTCGTCTCCATCGGCTACATGGACCCCGGCAATTGGGCTACCGATCTGGAGGGCGGTTCCCGCTTCGGCTACCAACTCCTCTGGGTCCTGGTCGTCTCCAACGCCATGGCCATTCTTCTCCAGACGCTCAGCGCCCGCCTCGGGATCGTCACCCGGCGCGACCTCGCCCAAGCCTGCCGCGAGGCCTACCCAAAGCCAATCGCCCTCGCCCTCTGGGTGCTTTG
>CAMATG010000692.1 GCA_945860645.1 Candidatus Sulfopaludibacter sp. SbA3
TGGTGATGGCGGTGTTGGCGTTTTTGTTTGTACGGAATGCGCCTTCGTTGGATGACGGGGATGTGGAGGCGCTGGCGTTGCAGCCGGGGGATTTGACGTTGGGCGAGGCTTTGCGCACGCCGGCTTTTTGGTTGTTTGCGTTGGCCAGCGCGGCGTTGGGACTGGTTTATTCGGGAATTGCGTTGTTCAACCAATCCATTTTGGAGTTGCGGGGGTTCCCGGCGGAGACGTATCACCGGACGCTGGTTGTTAGCACGATGGTGGGTTTGGTTTGTAATTTTTTAGCCGGGTGGGCGGGGCAGAAGTGGCCGATGCAAAGGCTGATGGGGGTGGGGATGTTGATGTTGGGATTGTCGCTATTGGGGTTGCCGATGGTGCGGACGGCGGTGCATGTGGACTTGTATGCGGCGACGATGGGGGCGGCTGGGGGGATTGTGACTGTTGTTTTCTTTAGTGTTTGGGGGCAGGTGTTTGGGCGGACGCATTTGGGGCGGATTCAGGGGGCGGCGCAGGCGACGACGGTGGTGGCGAGCGCGGTGGGGCCACTGTTATTGGCCGAGACGCTGGCGCGGACGGGGTCGTACGATTTGTTGTTCTGGGGTTTGGCGGCGGTGGTGGCGGGGTTGGGCGTGGGTGCGTGGGTGGTGCCTATGCCTGCGCGGAGGGGCCTGCTATCCTGAACTTCGTATGTCGAAAATGTTGGAAGAGATCCGTCAGCAACCCTCGGCTCTCGAACGTACGTTTCGCTCTGAACTGAAGGGCATTGAGAAGCTTCGGGCGATATTTGCCAAGAACAGGCCGAAATTCATCATTTTGGCGGCGCGCGGCACGTCGGACAACGCCGCGCAGTTTGGCCGGTATCTGCTGGAGATTGCGACGGGGATTCCGGTGTCGCTGGCGGCGCCGTCGATCTTTACGCTCTACGGGGCGCGGGTTGACTACAAAGACGCGCTGGTGGTGGCGATTTCGCAGTCGGGCGAATCGACCGACACCAATCTGGTTTTGGAGCGGGCGCGGGAGTGCGGGGCGTTCACGGTGGGCGTGACGAACGAGGCTTCGAGCACGCTGGCCAAGATTGCCGAGCATGTGATTTTGGTCCGTGCGGGGCGCGAGAAGAGCGTGGCGGCTACGAAGACCTATACGGGGCAACTGCTGGCGATGTACATGCTGGCCTATGCGCTGGGCGCGCCGGTTTCACTGGACGAACTGCGGGCGATGCCGGAGGCGGTGGCGGGCGCGTTGACGCTGGAAAGCGAGATTCGCGAGAAGGCCGGGCGGTACCGGTTCATGGAGAACGCGGTGGTCGTGGGGCGCGGGTTGAACTACGCCAATGCGTTTGAGTGCGCGTTGAAGCTGATGGAGACGTGCTACGTGGTGGCGGAGCGGTTTTCGTCGGCCGACTTCCTGCACGGTCCGATTGCGATGGTGGAGCGGTCGTTCCCGGTGTTTTTGTTTGCTCCGGCCGGGGTGACGTGGCCGTCGATTCACGAGATGATCGACCGGGTGCACGGGCTTGGCGCGGAGACGCTGGTCATCACCGATCAGAGCAATAAAGAAGCGGTGGCGCTGAAGGGGACACGGTCGATTGTGTTGCCGGGGTCGCTGCACCGGAAGGATGCGGTGCCGGAGGAGTTGTATACGCCGCTGCCGTATATTGTGCCGGCGCAGATTTTGGCGGCGTGTTTGGCGGAGGAGAAGGGGTTGAATCCGGATCAGCCGCGGGCGTTGTCGAAGGTGACTCGGACGCTGTAAGTTTGGGTTGCGGGCGGGTGTCGCGTTTGGGGACACCCGGCCTGCGGGTTTCCCCTCGCAGTCGGGATTACCGGCTTGGGGCTGGGGAAGAGTGTCTCGTCTGGGGGACACCCGGCCTGCGCGCTGCGCGCTCCGGCACGCGGGTTTCCCCGTGGGGCAGTGGGCTTCGAACGGACGCCAGCGGGGCCGGCTATTGGCCTTGGGCGCGCATGCGGTCTGTCCACTCGAGGAAGCGGAACAGATCGCGGCGCTGGGCCCAGACGAATTTCCAGAATTCCTTGAAGCCGATCTGGTCGGCATGGAGGCCCCAGTAGGTTTCGATGCGCCAGAGGATGTAGGGGCTGCGCCACGGGGTGAGGCGGTAGCCGCGGCTGGCTTGCCAGAGGAAACCGATCATAGGGCCGAGCGTTTGTCGTCGCCCTTGGCGTAGTAGCCCGAGCGGGTGCGGACCGTGAGGCCGTTGCCCTTGACCGTTACCTTGATCTGGCGATAGGCGCCGTCGTCAGCCTTGGTGGGCGAGTAGGCGATGATGTACTGGCTGCGGATTTCCTTGGCGATTTGCAGGGCCACTTCTTCGACGCTTTCGACGTCCTTAGGGAAGTGGGCGATGCCGCCGGATTGCTTGGTCAGGAGTTCCAGGGAGCGTTGGGCGCGCTTGGCGAGGCGACGGTCCTCTTCGTTCAGGATGCCGATGGCGAAGATGAGGACTTCGCTGCGCTGCGCTTTCGACAGGAGCTTTTCGAGGGTGTTGGAATCGCTGGAGGCGGTGTCGTCGCCGTCGGTGACGATGAGGAGGACCTTCTTGGCTTTCTTGCCCTTTTCCTTGATGTAGTCCATCGACAGGGTGAGGGCGTCGCGCATGGCGGTGCCGCCCTTGGAGTCGATGCGGGAGAGGCCTTCTTCGAGCTTTTTTACATCGCCGGTCAAGTCGGCATCGCGGTAGGCGACGTCGTTGAAATTGACGATGAAGATTTCGTCCTGGCGGTTGGAGGCTTTGACGAGCGCCATGGCGGAATCCTCCACCTTTTTGCGCTTGCGGCGCATGGAGCCCGAGTTATCAACGATGAGGCCCATCGAGACCGGCACGTCTTCGCGGCGGAAGACCTTGAGCTTCTGTTCGACGCCGTCTTCGAAGACCTTGAAGGCCTCGCGAGGGAGGTCTGTAACGAAGGCGCCTTTCCGATCGACGACGGTGGCGTGGAGAAGTACTTCTCGGGTATCGGACCGGAAGGTGAGTCCCGTGTCCTCCTGAGCGGGCGCGAGTGCGGAGCCGGCAAGGGCAAGTCCGAAGACGCGTCTACTGAGCTGGGGCATAGTATCCTTGGCGCCAGAAGGGGCGCAGGGGGGGGAGGCCGCGGGGCTGATTGATTTTCACCTGTACCCGGCGGTACTTGCCGTCGCGGGTGGCGTTATTGGGCGCATACCCTATGACGTATTGGTTGCGAAGTTCGATACCGATTTTCGCGGCGACGTCAGGCAGATCGTTCAGATTTTCCACGGGGAAGTGGCGGCCGCCGGTCTGTTCGGCGATTTCGTTGAGCAGTCCGGGGCCGGCGAGTTCTTCGGCCGAGCGGGAGCGGGCCGAGACGGGTTCGAAGATGCCGATGGCGTAGATCTGCACGTCGGCTTCGCGAACCAGGTTTTTGATTTCGGATTCGGTGTAGCGGCTGGAGTTGTCTCCGCCGTCGGACAGCACCAGGATGGCCTTGCGCGTGTTGCGCGCCTTTTTCATATGATTCAGCGCCATGTAGATGCCATCGAGGAGGGCGGTGCGACCCTTGGCCTGGGTGAACGTCAGGCGGTTCTGGATCTCTTCGGTATTGGTCGTGAAGGGCTGGACCATCTCCGGCTTGTCGTTGAACTGGACGAGGAAGAACTCGTCGTCGGGGTTGGCGGTTTTGAAGAACTGGGCGGCGGCGAGGCGGGCCTTCTGGAGCTTGGCACCCATGGAGCCGGAGGCGTCGAAGACGAGGCCGACGGAGAGGGGAGCGTCTTCACTGGCGAAGGTCGCGATTTTCTGTTCGGCTTTGTCCTCGAAGAGCTTGAAGTGTTCGGCTTCGAGGCCGGTGACGAAGCGGTTGAGCGGGTCGGTGACGGTGACGTTGATGAGGACGAGGTTCGTGTCG
>CAMATG010000693.1 GCA_945860645.1 Candidatus Sulfopaludibacter sp. SbA3
AAGAGTATTGCCAGTGTGTGGAAGCAGGCCAACGGGCCTGCTTCCACTGTCCGGGTTAGAACGTCAAACGAGCCTGCGCTTCGATCCACCGGTTGGTGGCCGCGGTCTGGCTGGTGATGCGTCCGAAGTTGGTATTGAACGGATCGGTAACCGGCGCCGCCATCTGCGAGCGGTTTTGCAGGTTCAGCGCGTTGATGCGCAACTGCATCTTCACCCGCTCGGTGAGGGGGATGTTCTTCGACATGTTGGCGTTCCACTGGTTGGTGGAGTCGCTGCGAATGCCGTCGATGCGGGTGGGGAAGACGCGACGGTGGAAAGAGTTCGGCCCACGAGCGGCGGTGCGTTCGAAGTTGGCGGTATTGAACCACGTATCCCAGCTGCGGTTCACCTTGGCAACGTCGTTCACATCGCTGCCGTAGTAGAAGGGATTGCCCCAGTCGACCAGCGCGCCGGGCTGGTATTCGTAGGTGGCAGCCATCTGCCACCCGCCGACGATGAGATCGGCCAGACGGTTGGCCCCGGAGAGGAACTTCTTGCTCTTGCCGAACGGCAATTCGAAAACGCCGGTCGCCGTGAAGCGGTGGGGCCGGCCATCGTTGGAGGCCCGTTCGGTGCGCGTGGTGTCGAACTCATTGAAGTAGAAATCGGCTTCGCGGAGGTTCATGCGGGTGTAGCCGAGGTTCAGATTCCAACCCTTGGCAAACCGTTTTTCAAACGATGTTTGGAGCTCGTGCGACTTGGTATAGGCGCTGTATTCCGTGTTGTTCGTCAGCCCGTTCATGTGCGAGAAGGGCCGCAGCAACTGCGAGCGGCGAATGGTGGGGGATGTGAAGAACCCGTTCACGCTCATATCGGCCCAAACCAGGGCGGGGAAGTCGGCGCGGTACAGGTTGTTAAGGAAGAACGGGTTCGGCACGTTTGCGTTCAGACTGTTGGCGATGGCGTCATTGCGCACCGTGCCGTTGGCCCAATACTGTTCCGGGAGCGGGCTCATATTGCGGCCCAGGGAGATGCGGTCCGAAAAGGCGCCGGCATAGGCGGCGGAAACCACCATCGACGAGCCGATTTGGTGTTGCAAGCCCAATTGCCAGCGCTGTTGACGCGCGTGCGGCTGATCAAACGCCGTGAAGCCAAAGCCGCGACCGACGCGGTTCATGGCGCCCAGCGTGCTGCCCGTGGGTACGTCGAAACGGCTACCATCGGCGCGCACCGGGAACGGATCCATGAGCGGGCTTCTGAAATTGGCCGGGCTGGCGTTGGCCGGGAAGTTCCAGGTCTGGCCGAAATCGTTGGAGATGACCGAGCTGGTGGAGCGGGAGAAGCCCGTCTGATCGGGGCCGAAGTTCAGCACGTTGATCGTGTCAAAGAAGATGCCGTAGCCGCCGCGGATGACGGTCTTCGAGTTGACCTGATAGGCCGCGCCAATGCGGGGCAGCCACATCAGTTCGTTCTTATAGAGCTGACGGGGATTGCCGCCCACGCCCGTGTAGGTGTTGCCGCCCTTGACCACGAACTGGCTAACTGGCAGTTCAGCGATCGGGTTCCGCGCGTAAGCGGCCTGCGCGCTGGCGGCGAGGGGGATGGTGGCGTTGGGATCGAAGTTGCCCATCATGCGGTTGTACCGTTCTGTCGCGCCGCGCTCATATTCCTGACGGAGGCCGAGGTTGAGCGTCAGCTTATTCGTGACGCGCCAGGAGTCCTGGACGAACGTGGCGTAATAGGGCGTATGGGTGGCGTAGGTGTCATTCGTGGCCACGCTGGCGCCAGAGGGCAGACCCAGGATGAACGCCGCCCAGCCGAGTCCCAGGTCGCTTGCCGGCGTGAAGCCATCGTCGTTGCGACGCACGAAGTTCTGGTTGAACGAGAAGTTGCCGCTGGTATTGCCGCCACCGCCACCGGTACGGAACTGGTTGCGGATATCGAAGGCGGCGCGAATGGAGTGGTTGCCACGGATGAAGGTGGCTTCCAGCTTGGCCGTCAGTTGGCGGGATCGGGTCCACGTGGCGTAGCCGCCCGGACTAATGGTGGTGTATCCCGCCACCGCCATCTGTGGCAGCAGAGAGAGCGCGCCGGCCTTCTGATCCAGGTACGACGGCAGGCCAAGATCGCTGGGTTTGAACTCACGCGCCTTGGGCTGGATGTTGCCTTCGCGGAACTGGTTCATAGCGACGTTGAGGTTCCACAACGTGGTGGCGTTCTGCGTATAGACAACGTCGATGTTGCCGCCTTTATTGTTGCGAACGAGCCCGTTGAGGTTCAGTCCTCGCGCGGATTCGTAGGTCCAATCGCCGCGATCCTCCGGGCCGAAATCGTTGAACGACCAGCGGCCGAACATGCGCCACTTGTCGGATATCTGGTAATCCATGCGATTGGAGTAGGCTTTGTAATCCCAGTTGTAAGGGGTTTGGGAAGCGAGGTAGTTGAACACCGGATCCGCATTGGGCGCAATCGGGTTATTGGGGTTGGGGTAGAGCTTTGTGATGGCGTCGTAGGCGGGGTTGGCGAAGCGGCTGCGGGGAATGATGTTGCCGGGGAACGGGGACCGGATAAAGTTGTTGGGGCGGGCCGGATCGCGTATGACGGTGGTGGGATCGTAGATCGCGTAGCGCGGCCCGTTGTTGGTGATCGACAGCATGTCGCTGAAGTCGCCCTGGCGCGCCTTCAGCGAGGGCACGGTGCGGTTGAAGGAGGAGGCGTCTTCGGTCTTCACGTCTTTGAATGCGTTGTAGGTGAAGAACCAGAAGAGGCGGTTACGGCCGTCGTAGATTTTGGGGATGACGACGGGGCCGCCACCGGATGCGCCCCAGTTGTTGGACCGGCCGGTTGCCTGTTTGTCGGTATTGCGAATTTGATTGGCGAGCGCGGAGTTGCCGGCGGCATCAGCGGCGGCGATGCGGCGGAAGTAACTCTGCTTGACGAAGAACGGCGTGCCCTGCCAGCGCTGCTGCCAGTGTTGCCAGGTGGCGGTGCCGTGGAATTCGTTGGAGCCGGACTTGGAGATCATCGAAATCGCCGCGCCAGAGGCCTGTCCAAGGCCCGCCTCGAAGTTGTTCGTTTCAACCTTAAACTCGGCTACCGCGTCGGTTTACGGCAGATAGGCGGTGCGGCGGCCGGGGCCCTGATTGGGCGAACCGTCCAAGGTCCAGGAGTTGCCGCCGATATTCCCGCCGACGTTGTAATCGGAGCCACCGGCGTTGGAGTGCAGCGCCAGGTAGTTATTCACGCCACCGGTCTGAATTCCGGGCGCGAGCTTCACCAGCAGGATGGCGCTATTGCCCATGACGGGCAGTTCCATCAGTGACTTGTTATCGATAACCCGGCCCGAGCTAACGGCGTTGGTCTCGAGCAACGGCGCCTCGGCTTTCACCGAAATCGTCTCCGTCATGCTGCCGACTTCCAACGGCATGTCGATCTGAATGCGCGACGAAACCGGGAGCGTGACGCCTTTCCGGACTAACTGTTTGAAGCCCCTTACTTCCGCTGTCACCTCGTAGTTACCGGGCATCAGAAGATTGCCTTCGTAGTAGCCGGTGAGGTTGGTCTTGTAGTTCAACGCGACGCCTGTCTCGGCGTTGCGGATGGTCACGTTGGCGCCAACGATGGCGGCGCCCTGCGGGTCCAGGACCCGGCCGAACAACATGGAGCGTGTCTCTTGCGCCAACAATGGCGCGGACGCGGCAAGAAAAAGCATGGCTGCGCCACGTAGAAAGCGAATACCCATTTACGACACCTTCCCTACTGAGTTGCCTGCTATTTTACACAGTGCGGCAGCGGGTGGGAAACGCCATTCGCGTTGGTAGGATGGGATTCTGACATGAGTGAGCTGAAAACGATCATTTTCGATCTGGGCAACGTGATTATCCCGTTTGATTTC
>CAMATG010000694.1 GCA_945860645.1 Candidatus Sulfopaludibacter sp. SbA3
GCTTCCTGTGGATCGGCGCAACGGGCAAGTTCCAAGCCGAGTTAAACGGCCAACTGGTGATGGCGGAAGAAGGGCGCACCCGCTACCGCAACGGCCAATTCCAACAAGCCGTCGCCCTGAAACCCGGCAACAACGAACTCCTCATCAAACTGCAAACTCTCGAAGAGAAAGCCCCCCGCCTGAGCGCCTACATGATCGGCCCGCGCAACGACGGCGACACCCTCGACGGCATCCGCTGGCACTAAGATTTCCCTGGGAGCCGTGCTACCGGGGAAGTCCGTAATTACAGACTTCCCCGGCCCTGTCTACACAAAATCAATCTGGAAAATCCACCCCGCCGTCGGGCTATCCCGGTTCGCCCACCCCGGGTGAATCCCCGCGTCGCAACTGATCAATTTCCCATTCCAAAACGCCAGCCCATGCGGATCGCACGAGTTGGAAACAAAATCCACCGTCTCCAACACCCGCCCCGTCGACAGTTCATACCGCACCAACCCCGGCCGAGAGTCTTTGTAATTCTTGCAGTCGTTCCCCACAATCTGCCACATGCTATCGCCCTCGATCGCAATGTCGTGATACCGCACCCGGTCCGGTGCCTGGTAGAACGGAATGATCATCTCCGGCTGCCACGTCTTCGGATCCACACGAATATTCCCGCGCAACCGCAACGCCGCAATCCACAACTTCCCGTTGTCCCACTGCCCGCCGTGGCACCCGCCCCCGTTATCAGCCGGCCCCAGCGGAATCTGCCGGTGGCTGACCACTTTCCCCGCCATATCCACCTGAAAAACGCCCTGCGGCGGCGCATTCGCAATCATCCAAATGTGCCCGCCGCCCACCGCCATCCCGCTCGTATTTCGCGACGGCGTAGTCACGTTCCGAACCACTTTCCCGTTCCAATCCACCAGCCAAGCCTCCTCGGTCAATGACCGCGGTTCCGGCAACCGGTAGTCCTGCGCCTGCTTCCCCGACAACTTCTGTTCGGCGATCCATAGCCCCTCCGAAGTCGCCGCCAGCGCATTCGGAAACCCATCCGGCGCCTTAAAAAGCTTCGTCGTCTTGGCCTTGCGTTTCGTAGCGCCCTGCCCGCGCGCCACCGCCGCCCCGCCCAACACCACCATCCCCGCCGTCAGAAATTCACGTTTCGTCATGCTGTTCTCCATGCGTCCGAAATCATATACCACACGCATAGCTCCCCGCTTCCTCTTTCGACCCCGCCCCCTTATAACGCGCCACCTGCGGATACGGACACACCGGCCTGGTCTTCGTCGTCACGCCCTTCTCCACATGCGCCCCCACAATCCCCTCCGGCGCCACGCCCTTCTCCACCCAGTTCATCACCGCCCCCAGCCAATCGACGTTCGAACACCCCGGCCCGCCCGCGCAATGAAACATCCCCGGCACCATATACAGCCGGTAAAAATCCCGCGTCTTCGCCTCGCCCATCTTCTTGCTCACGCGCTCGTAATAGGAGATCGCCGGATACGGATTCACCTGCTGGTCCGCCCACCCCGAATAATGCACAATCTTCCCGCCCCGCTTCCGCAGCGGTTCCAGGTTCTCATTCAACGGATTCACATCCCGCCCGGCCTTCACCGTCCGCGCCGGATCCCGGTCGAAATCAAACATCGTAAACTTCCACTCAGGCCCCGGCGCCGGGTCCAGCATATAGAACTTCATCTGGCTCTCCCCACGCGGCAGCACCGTCTTGCTCGGGCCAATAATGTTATCCGCCCAAAGACTCTCACTCCCCACCGGCTCCCCCGGCACCAGCAGCTTGCCCTTACTATCCCTCACACCCCCATAAACCCGAGCAATCCCGCCAATCTGCGCCGCCGTAAAGCACCCCGGCCCATCGGCCCCCGCGCACTTCGGCAAGTCCCGCGTGGCCTCGAAACCACACTTCCGCGGATCGTCAATCACCCCATCGGCCAACCCATCCACCGCGTCGCACTTCTTATAAACGAGCTCATTCAATAACGGCAACTTCTCCACCGGCAGCGCCGCATCGCCCAACTGCCCCTGCCCAATCCAAATCCGCCGCATCACATTCCCCGTCAAAAACATCCCCGGCGCGCCGATCACCAACCCATCAAAATCCTCCGGATACCGCTGCGCCTCCTGCATCCCCTGCCGCCCGCCGGTCGAACATCCCACCCAATACGAATACTTCGGCCCCGCCCCGTAATAGGCCCGAATCACATCCTTCGCCAGCACCGCCGTCTCATGCACGGACAAATAAGCGAAGTCGATCAACTTCCGCCGCCCATTCGGATTCTCCGGCGTCACCCACGCAAACGTTGCCAACGGCTCCTTCGCCGCATCATGCCCCGTATCGGTCGATGCCGCCGCGAACCCATTCTTCAACGCCCCATCCACCGCCCCCATGCTGATTGTCCCCGCCGTCCCGCCATTGCCCACCATCTCAAACCGCTCGTTCCAATCGGTCGGCAGCTTAATCGCAAACCGCGCCTCCGGCCAGATCACGCCGCGCACATCGCAATGCGCCGGCAGCTTCTCGGAAGCCGCCACCGCCCGCGCCGAAGCAATCTGAACCTCCTTCCCAAAGGCCCGCCCGCCCAGCGCCTCGCAGGTCATCACCGGTCCACCGGCCATCGCCAAACCCGCAAAAAAGCCCAATAAAAAGATCTGTTTCATTTCCCTAAATCACTTCCCGCACCGGCGGCATCCGGTCCACCAGATTCGCCTTCGTCCGTTTCAACTCCGCCATCGCCCGCGCCCGCATACGAACCAAAGTCGCCTTATGAGCCGGCGCCACGGCCAAATTGTTCAGCTCCTCCGGATCCGCGTCCAGGTCATACAGCTCCTCTAAATCGGTGATCAACGGCCGAACATATTTCAGGTTCTTGTCCCGGATCATCACGTAATAAGGAACCTCGGCATGCATCGCCTTCTTCCCATCCAGATCCGGCAAAATAGCGGAGCCAAACTTCTGCCCCGTCGCCGCCATCAGCATCGTGTGCGGCCACGGCGCCTTCGGGTTCTTCAACAACGGCGACAAGTCGTGCCCGTGAATCTCCCACGGCGGCGTCACCCCCGTGAACTTGAAAATCGTAGCCGGAATATCCACCCCGCTTACCGGCACCTCGCAAACCGTCCCCGCCGGAATCTTCCCCGGCATCGAAAAAATCAACGGCGACCGCACATTCGCGTCATACCCCGCCACCTTCACCCCCCGGAACCCATGCTGCCCAAACGCCAGCCCCTGGTCCGAAGTGAAAATCACGAGGGTATTCTTCACCTGCCCCGTCTCTTCCAACGCCTTCATCACCCGCCCCACGCCCTCGTCAATCGCAAACACCCCCTGGTGATACTGCCGCACCCACTCCCTCAACGTCATCTTCCCCGACACCGGCACGCCGTCCGGGCCCTTCTTCCAAGCCTCAATCTTCTGCGCCCAATCCGGCTTCGTCGCCCGCGGCGGATAGATATCTTTCGGCGTCTCAAAGTCGATCCCCGCCAGCTCCTCCAAATGCCGCTTCGCCGGCTGATACGGACTATGCACCGCCCCATAGCAGAGCCACAAATACCAGGGCTTCGCCTTGTCCCGCCCCTCGCCCTTCAAAAACTCAATCGCCCAATCGGTGTACTGATCGGTGGAATACCGCTTCAAAATCTCCGTCTTCCCGCCATGATAAGTAATCGGTTGGTCGTAGTAATAGTTCTGGCTCGTCTCCGTAAACTTCGGCCGGTTCCAAACAATCTGGTAGTCCCAGTCGCGCCCGAACCCCGTATCGGTGCCCGTGTGCCACTTGCCGATCTGCCCCGTAAAATAGCCCTTCTGCCGCATAATCTTGGGCCAAAAGGCAACCTTCGCCGGGTCATACTCGCACCCCGGATATGGCCCCTC
>CAMATG010000695.1 GCA_945860645.1 Candidatus Sulfopaludibacter sp. SbA3
GTACGTCGTCGACGTCGTGTCGGTGTCCTGATTGATGCGCGTGTAAAGGCTGTCCAACTGGCTCTGTTTCGCGCCTCCGGTCCTGCCCACCAGATCGCCAACCGAACGGAAGATCGACTGCATATCATCGCTCGGAGCCGCCCGCCGCCGTTGCCACCGCCACCATCGAGTTCGAGTTGTCCCCCTGGCAGACATTGGCCCCGTTCCTATTCCCGAACTTCGGGTTCGACGGCCACCGCAATGTGTACTGCTTACCAGTCTCCAGCCCGAAGTCCGGCCCCACCAGATCGTGCGCATGCGGCGAAAACGGAAACAGCCCCTGTCCAAACGTCGTCTTCGGCACCTGCCCGGCCACCGCCGAAGCGACCACGTTCGTCTGCGATTTGGACACCGCCAACGACATGAAGTAAATCGGGACTGCTACGGTGGCGTTCACCCGCGCAAACGAGAACCCCGCCGGATTCCCCGGATTCGTCGACCATCCGCCCGTCGAGGTCTGCGAGTACTCGGCATTCGTCCCCGTGAATCCCGCCGTCCCAAACGTGTTCCGGTTCGGGTTGCTCGCCACCGCCGCGTTCGCCCGCGTGATCCCGGCGCTGGTTCCGTCCAACTCCAGGACCGCCGCCAGCGCCGCCGAATCCGCAAACGTCTGCGCTTCGCCCTTCACGATGTACATCCGGCCCAAATCCACGGCCAGCCCAACCGCTCCCATCAACACAACGGAAGCGGCGCTAACACTCAAAAGGACATCGCCCCGCCTTCGCGAACGTCTGGCAACAATGTAGTAGTACCGGTAGGCGAGCACGATTCGGAGTCAACATTAGGGCTACGTAGAAATACTCTCGAACACCTAGGCCGCCAGGGCCTTAAACCATGTACATACCACCATTGATTTCAATGGTTTGGCCAATAATGTACGCTGCGCCATCGGATAACAAAAACTGAATACAATCGGCGATCTCTTCATTCGTCCCCAGTTTCCCGGCGGGCGTTTGGGCGATCACGCCGTCCAGCATCTGGCGCGAGGAGTACTTCTCGTGGAAGTAGTTGTCCACCGTCCCCGGGCTGACCGCGTTCACACGGATCCCCTGCGGCGCCAGTTCCTTGGCCATACCTTTGGTAATACAGGCCACGGCTGCCTTGGAGGCGGCGTAGATCGTCGCGCCCGGTCCACCACCATTCCGCGCCGCGATCGAGCTCAGGTTGATGATCGCCCCGCCTCCGGCCGCCGCCATCGCTGGCGCCACCGTCTGCGAAATGAAGTAGACGCTCTTGGCGTTCAGGTTCATCACCTCGTCCCACAGGTCGCTGGTGAACTCGGGCATTTTGGCGCGTTTCACCAGGTGGCCGGCGTTGTTGATGAGGATCTGCGCCCCCGGCGCCTTTTCATGCAGCGCCAGAATGAAGCCGGCGATCCCTTCCTGGGTTCCCAGATCGGCGCCAATGAGAACCACCTCGGCGCCCATCGCCTCCAGTTCCGTGGCCAGCGCCTCGGCGCCTTCCCGGTAGGAGTGGTAGTGCACCACGATCCGCTTGGCGCCTTCGCGCGCGAGCATTTTGCAGGTCGCCGCGCCGATACCGCGCGATGCGCCCGTTACGATTGCCGTCTTGCCGATAATTCCGTTTGCCATGGTTGAGTTCCTATTCTATGCCAGCGCCAGCGGGCGGAGCGGTGCGCCGGTCCCGCCGCGGAGCTTCAGCGGCGCGGCGACGAAGAGAAACTCGTACACACGGTCCCGCGCCAGCGACTCCAGGTCCAAAGCCTCGATGATATGGATGCCGCTCTCAAAGAGCAGGTGGATATGCACCGGCATGTCGTGCGCCGGTACCCGTTCAAAGGCCACCGTGTCCGAACCGGCCGCGAAGATGCCATGCCCGCTCAGCCAGCGGGCTCCGCTCAAGTCCGGACCCGGGCCTGCCGGAGCGCCGCGCACGGCGTTAATGTAGCGCGTGGCGTCCTCCCAATACTGAGCCCACCCGGTGCGAATGAGCACTACGTCGCCGGCCCCGATCACAGTTCCCTGCCCCGCGGCGATCTCGGCCAACCGCTCCCCGGTCAGCGCCACGTCTTCGGCCAGCGGGCCATCCGGGCCGGCCGCGTCGAGCAGCACGCCGCGCCGCACGATGGGGGCGATCTGTTCGGCGGTATGGACCGAGAGTCCGCCGCCATAACTCTGCACCTCCGCCGCTACGTGCCCGCCGTGGAGCAGGCCCCCGCAGGAGAAGTGGCCGAAGCCATCGATGTGCGTACCCACGTGGCTGCCCAGCGCGATGGCGTCGGCGGCCGAACTGTGGCCGGCCGGCGAGTGCATATCGCCATGCTTCTTGGTCATCGAAAACAGGTACGGGGGATGCGACGGGTGGTGTGGCATCCCCACGTAATACGGCTGGGCAAGGTCATAAACACGGGCGTCGCGGGCCAGGTTAAGCAGTTCCACGACGCCAGTGTATCAGGGCGCCTGCCGGTTTCCCACGGCCGATCCCATCGCGCCCGAAGCGATTCGTGATCGCAATCCGCGCCGTGTCCTACTTGCCCGGCTCGCGCCGGCACAAGCCGGCGCGGTTGGCGTCCGACAGACCACCAGGGACCAAACGGCAATCACCCGGAGAGCGAGCCCACCAAAGAAAACGGCGGGCCAAGGAGATGGCCCGCCGTTTTCGGTTTGTGTAGGAGAAGAACTACTCGACGATCGTCTCGTCCGGAGCGCCTTCGGTTTCCGAAAGCCCGCCGGCGTAGAACGTCCGCGCCGTATCTTCGTAGTCCGACATCGAGTCGTTGAAGGAGATCTCGACTTCGGGCTGGGGCTCCTCTTCCGGAACGCCTTCGCCCGCAATCCGCACACCACGGTAGTAATCCATGCCGGTGCCGGCCGGGATCAGACGACCCATGATGACGTTTTCCTTCAGGCCGCGCAGACCGTCCCGCTTGGAGTTGATGGCGGCTTCGGTCAGCACGCGCGTCGTCTCCTGGAAGCTGGCGGCGGAGATGAACGAGTCGGTGGAAAGCGAAGCCTTCGTGATACCCAACAGGATCGGCCGCGCGTGGGAACGGCGCCCGCCCTTGTCGTTGGTCTTCTCGTTCTCTTCCTTGAACTTGAAGCGGTCGACCACCTCTTCCGGCAGGAAGTCGGTGTCGCCGATGTCTTCGACCTTCAACCAGCGCAACATCTGGCGAACAATGACTTCCAGATGCTTGTCGTTGATGTTCACACCCTGCAACCGGTAGACTTCCTGGACTTCGTTGACGAGGTACTTCTGCAGTTCCTTCTCGCCGCGAACCTTCAGAATGTCGTGCGGATCGATGGGGCCATCCATCAACTGATCGCCGGCCTCAACACGCTCGCCTTCCTGCACGTTAATGTGAGCGCCGCGCGGGATGGCGTATTCACGCTCCTGCCCGTCGTCACCGGTGACGTAGATTTTGCGAGAGGTTTTGGTGATTTCGCCGAAGCGGACCACACCGTTGATTTCAGCGATTTGAGCTGGGTCACGCGGCTTGCGGGCTTCGAACAATTCGACCACGCGGGGGAGACCACCGGTGATGTCCTTGGTTTTCGAAGTCGCGCGCGGGATCTTGGCCAGCACGTCGGCGGCGTGTACCGTGTCGCCATCGCGCACCATGATGTGAGCGTGGGTCGGCATGAGGTACCGCTTCTCGTCGTGCTTGGTGCCGCCTTCCGGCCGGATGATGATGGTGGGGACCTTCTTGCCGTCGAGCGAGTCGATGATGACCAGCTGCGAGAGGCCCGAAACTTCGTCCACCTGCTCCTGCACGGTGATGCCTTCGTCGATGTCCTTGAAGTGCACCTTACCGCTGATTTCGGTGAGGATGGAGAACGAGTACGGATCCCATTCGACCATCACGTCG
>CAMATG010000696.1 GCA_945860645.1 Candidatus Sulfopaludibacter sp. SbA3
GGTCGAAAGCGATCGACGCCGGGTCGTCCGGCTTCTTTGGTGTCGAGGGCAACTCGATTCAGAACCCCTACAACATGAGGCCGGACCGCAGCGTATCGAGCTACGACGTTCCCCACAACTTGGTCCTGAGCTGGGTCTACGACCTGCCGTTCGGCAAGGGCAAAGCGTTGCGGACCAACAACCGTGTGGCCGACTACATCTTAGGCAACTGGCAAGTCAACGGCTTGGCCGACATCCGCTCCGGCCAGCCCGTGAATCTGACGATTTCCGGCGATATCTCCAACACCGGCGGCAACGCGATGCGGCCGAACGTTGTTGGCGAATGGCGCGTCGACAAATCCACCCCCGCGCGCTGGTTCGCCAAGGAAGCCTTCGCCGCGCCGGCTGCGTTCACGTTTGGCACGGCTGGACGGAATGTTCTGCGCGGAGATGCGATTAAGCGGATGGATCTTTCCGTGTTCCGTAACTTCCCGTTCAAGGAGCGGTATATGGCGCAGTTGCGCGTCGAAGGCTACAACGTCTTGAACGTAGTGACGTACGGGAACCCCGTGACTGAGTTTACGAACCCCAATTTTGGGCGGGTGACGAGCGCGTTCGCCGCGCGGACGCTGCAGATTGGCGCGAGGTTTTACTTCTAACGGTGTCCCCCTTCATTTGCCAGGCCCATCCCCCCATGCTATGCTCCGAAAGCGGCGGCGATGGAGTCGGCCCGTGCCTGCGAAAACATCGCGAGACCCCCGCCCCTCAATGCTCTCGCCTCTCCCATCGCTCACGGACAACTTCCGCGTTGCCCGCCACGTCTTCCTCGTAGCAGCCCCCGTTGGCATCCTCGTCGGCGCCGCCATCGCCGCGTATGACTACACCGTCAACGTCGTCTTCTGGGAACACTTTACCCACGCCCTCCCCACGCCCGTCCTCTGTCTCCTCCCCATCGCCGGCCTCTTCCTCACAGGCCTCATCTTAACCATCTTCCGCGTCGCCACCTCCTCCATGGCCGACGAAGTCGTCCTCGCCTACCACCAGCCAGGGCAGGGAATCGATTACAACACCGCCCTCCCCAAACTCGCCGCCTCCGTCGCCACCATGGGCTTCGGTGCCAGCGCCGGCATGGAAGGCGCCAGCAAATGGCTCGGCGCCACCCTCGCCTCCTTCCTCCAGCGCCTGCTCAACCGCCAACCCGCCCTCCCGTGGCTCCACGGTGCCGTCGAAACCACCCTCATCGCCGGCGCCGCCGCCGGAATCAGTGCCATCTTCCGCGCCCCCCTCACCGGCGCCATCATGGGCATTGAGTCGCCTTACAAACACGACATGGCCCACGAATCCCTCATCCACGGCCTCATCGCCGCCGCCACCAGCTACGCCACATTCGCCTTCTTCCGCCCCGCCACCCCGTACTTCCCCATTCACTTCCAATACCAGTTGAACCTCCGCGACTTACTCATCTGCGTCCCCCTCGGCCTCGCCGGCGGCCTGCTCAGCCACGTCTTCCTCGGCCTCCTGGCGAAAATCAAACGCCTCTGGGCCCAATGGCCCGCTCACCGCATCATCAAAACCACCACCGGCGGCATCATCGTCAGCGCCATCGCCTACAGCGCCTATAAAATCCTCGGCGCCCCCGTCACCCTCCACGCCGGCCTGCCCGTGGCCAATGAACTGCTCAACGGCCAACACGCCCTCGGCGCCATCGGCATCATCCTAGTGGCAAAACTCCTGGCCACCTGCTTCACCTTCGGCACCGGCGGCGTCGGCGGCCTCTTCGTCCCCTCGGCCACCATCGGCGCCGCCTTGGGAGCGGCCTTCGACGCCGTCTTCAACCCCAGCCACCCCGGCGTCTTCACCTTGATCGGCATCGCCGCCTTCACCGGAGCCAGCTACAACAGCCTCCTCTTCGCCGCCGTCTTCGTCGCCGAAGCCAGCGGCAGCCCGGCCCTCGTCGTGCCCTCGCTCATCGCCTCCTGCACCGCCTTCCTTGCCTCCGCCGGCATCTCCAACTCCGAATCCCAGCGCCACCGCCGCGCCTGAGATACTAAGCAACTGTGACTCTTCTGCTACTCGGCGCCATGGCCGCCGGAGCCCTCGCCGGCTGGCTCTTTCCCGGCATCGCCCCCATCGCCGACCCCATCGCCCGCTCCTTCCTTCGCCTCATCCAATCGGTCATCGCCCCCGTCCTGCTCACCACCCTGATCGCCTCCTTCGCCCGCGGCGGCAAGCTGTCGGACCTCGGCCGCCTCGGCCTGAAGGCCATCCTCTGGTTCGAAGCGTCAACAACGTTCGCCCTCCTCCTCGGCTGGGGCATGGTCGCCTGGTTCCGCCCCGGCGATGGCGTGGGCCTCAAAGGCGCCGTCCAACCCGCCGCCCCGCCCGACTTCGGCCAGGTGCTCGAAAACATGTTCCCATCGAGCCTCTTCGAAGCCATGGCCCGCGGCAACGTCCTGCAAATCGTCCTCTTCGCCATCGCCATCGGTGTCGCCTGCGCCGCCATCGGAGCCAAAGCCGAACCCTTCGTCCGCTTCTGCGAATCGGTCTCCGCCGTGGCCTTCCAATACACCCGCTACGTCATGAGCCTCGCCGCCATCGGCGTATCGGCCGCCATCGCCGCCACCGTCGCCAAAAGCGGCATCGACGTCCTGCTCGGCCTCGGCAAATTCGTCGCCCTCGCCTGGGCCACACAAGCCATCTTCCTTCTCCTTGGTATCCTCCTCCCGCTCCTCCTCTTCCGCGTCCCTATTCCGGAGTTCTGGCGCCATGCGCGCGAGCCCTTCCTGATCGCCTTCGGCACCACCTCCAGCGCCGCCGCGCTGCCATCCGCCATGGCGCAGCTCGAAAAATTCGGACTGCCGAGAACCCTAATCGGCCTTACGCTCCCATTGGGCCTGAGCTTCAACCTCTGCGGCTCGACGATCCATCTGGTGATGGCGACATTCTTCGTAGCCCAAGCCGCCAACGTGGAACTATCGATGTCCCAGCAACTGATGATCCTGTTGACCCTGAAACTGACCAGCAAAGGAGTGGCTGGTATCCCAAGAGCCAACTTCGTGATCCTGGCTAGCCTCTTCCCGTCCTATGCGTTACCGCTCGAGGGTCTGGCGGCGCTACTCGGCATCGACGCCGCGATCGACCCTGTCCGAACGGGTGTAAACGTGTTGGCCAACTGTGCCAGCCCGGTCGCAATCGACCGTTGGGACCGGGGCCGCTGAGCCGGTTCACAAGAAGAGAAAAAGTTATCTCCAGTAATTACAATGGGATACAGCCGTGTGGCCGTAGATTCCTTGCGAGCCGCTGGTAGAATGAAGGTAGTCAGAAAAGAGGGTTCGTAATCGGAGTCCCACTTTTCCGGCGAGTGCCCCCGCCGCCCTCCGGGGGGGCCATCGCGAGCATTCACGAGCCCCTCCCACAACCACTCTGCGGCCACCCCGGCCCAACAGGACAAAGTCCCGGGACCCTCCCACAACCCGTTGGAAAAAGCGAGACCGTCCTCCTAAAGCCCAGATCCCCACCACCCCCGCCCCAACAATCACAAAATCAACGGACCCTCCCACAACCCGTTGAAAACAAAACAACACCGCGCCCCAAAACCTCAACTCCCCATCATCCCCGCCCCAACAATCACAAAATAACGGGACCCTCCCACAACCCATTGAAAACAAAACGACACCGCGCCCCCAAAACCTCAACTCCCCATCATCCCCGCCCGAGCAACGGCAAAACCATCCACCCCAACAATCACAAAATCAACGGACCCTCCCACAACCCGTTGAAAACAAAACAACACCGCGCCCAAAAACCTCAACTCCCACCATCCCCGCCTCAACGACCGCAAAACCATCCACCCCAACAATCACAAAATCAACGGACCCTCCCACAAC
>CAMATG010000697.1 GCA_945860645.1 Candidatus Sulfopaludibacter sp. SbA3
GGAAGCGGAGGACGGCTTCGCAGGCGTTGAGGGCGGCGTCGAAATTTTCGACGAAGTGGACGGCGAGGACGGGGGAGAGCTTTTCGGCGGAGAGGGGGTGATCCTTGCCGATGCCTTCGATTTCGGCGGCGAGGACGCGGGTGTTGGGCGGAACGGCGAAGCCGGCCTTCTTCGCAATTTCGGTGGCGGCGGCGCCGACGAGGTCCGGGTTGACGGTGGTGCCGCGGGAGAAGAGGACGCGGGCGAGGGCGGCGGCTTGCGTCTGATCGCAGAGGAAGGCGCCGTTCGTGGCGAGGGCGTTCAGAACGTTTTGGCGAATTTTTGTTTCGGCGACGATTGTCTGTTCGGAGGAGCAGAGCGTGCCGTTGTCGAAGGTTTTGCCGGCGAGGACGCCGCGGACGGCGTTGTTGACATCGGCGGTGGTATCGATGAGAACGGGCACGTTACCGGGGCCGACGCCGTAGGCGGGTTTGCCACTGGAGTAGGCTGCCTTGACGATGCCGGAGCCGCCGGTGGCGAGGATGACGGCGGTGCGCGGGTGGCGCATGAGCTCGTTCGTCGAGTTCATCGTCGGCTGCGTGAGGCACTGGATGATGCCTTCGGGAGCGCCGGCGGAGACGGCCGCGCGGTAGAGCACTTCGGCGGTGGCGCAGGTGCAGCCCTTGGCGCGGGGGTGGGGGCTCAAGACGATGGCGTTGCCGGATTTGAGGGAGATGAGGGTCTTGTAAATGGCCGTGGAGGTGGGGTTCGTCGTGGGCAGGATGGCCGCGACGACGCCCACGGGGACGGCGATTTCGGTGACCTTATCTTCGGTTCGCTCGTTGAGGACGCCGATGGTTTTCATGCCGCGGAGTTGCTGCGGGAGACGCTCGGCGGCGAGCATGTTTTTGCCGAGTTTATCCTTGGCGTTGCCGTAGCCGGTCTCTTCGACGGCCATCTGGGCGAGGCGTTCGGCGTGGCCGCGCGCGGCTTCGGCCATACGTTCGACGACGGCGTCCACCTGCTCCTGTGAAAACGCACGGAAGCGCTGGGCGGCGGCCCAGGCCTTTTCAACTTTCGTGCGGACCTCCTGCAAGGAGATCAGATCGGGATCCTGCAACATGGAGCGGCCTGCGTTTCAGCGGGCTACTTTTTGTTGGCGCCGGGGAGGATCTTTTCAGTTTCCGAGTGCGGGTTGGGGATGACGTGGACGGCGACGAGTTCGCCGACGCGGCGGGCGGCGGCGGCGCCGGCATCGGTGGCGGCTTTGACCGCGCCGACATCCCCGCGAACGGTGACGGTGACGTAGCCGGCTCCGATGTATTCCTTGCCCGTGAGCGTGACGTTGGCGGTCTTCACCATAGCGTCGGCGGCTTCGATCGCGCCGATGAGTCCCTTGGTTTCAACCATTCCCAAAGCTTCCATGTAATCCTCCGGCGGTGGCTTGTTTCGACGCCAGTCCGCGCAACTTTTCACGTTATCATATCTGGGCGATGCGATGGCTTTTCTTAATCATTTTGATCGGCGTTTCGGGCTTCGGCGCGGAGCGGCAGTTGACGAGTTCGGCGCGGACGCACGCGCTGGACAACAACGACAACTTCCGGTTTGACGACCGATTCGTGTGCTTCGACACGCGGGAGAACGAGATCTGGAAGGTGGACGTTGCTTCGGGGGCCGAGACGCTGGTGTACGGGAAGGGGCCGAAGGCGGTGGCGGCTTCCTATGTGCCGGGGAAGGACGAGATTGTGTTCATCCACGGACCCGTCGGGGAGCCGTACTTCAAGTCCAACCGGCGGGGGGCGGTGGTTGCGGCGGATGGGGCGTTGCGGTTTTTGGATGTGCGGGATGTGGCTTCGGCGGTGACGCCGGCGGGGGCACATCGGGGCGGGTCGCACCGGCATGAGTATTCGCTGGACGGGAAGCGGGTTGGATTTACTTATGACGACCACTTACTGCCGAATTATGGGCGGACGTTGGGAATGGTGGCGGATGGGAAGTTTGTGGTGCTGGTTTCGGTGGTGCCGGAGGCCGAGGCGAAGGCGGGGGATTTGGTGATGGCTGCTTCGGATTCCTGGGTGGGGCGAGCGGGGGTGATGCGGGCGTTTATCGGGAAGGTGAAGGAGAAAGACGGGTCGTTTCAGAACTCGCTGTTTGTGGTGGATGTGCCGGCGCGCGTGGACCTTTCGACGGCTTTTGCTGGGGATTTGAAGCGGTTTCCGGCGCCGCCGCGGGGAGTTGTTGTGCGGCGGTTGACGACGACCGAGGTGAGCGGGATCCTGCGGGGATCGCGGGATGGGAAGTGGATCTCGTATCTGGCCGCAGGGGACGACGGGACGAAGCAGGTGTTTGTGATTTCGTCGAAGGGCGGCGTGGGGCGGCAGGTTTCGCATGTGCCGGGGGGAGTAACTGGCGCGGTGCGGTGGCATCCGTCGGATAAGTATTTGGCGGCGGCGACGAAGAAGGGCGTTGTCGTGGTTGATGTTACTAGCGGCAAGCACGCCGTGCTGGCGGAGAAGGGCGGGGAGGCGCTGGTATGGTCGAACGATGGGAAGACGCTGGCCTACAACCGGAAGGTAGGCGAGTATTCGCAGATCTTCGTGGTTGGCTTTACCGGCGGTGAATTCTAACGTACTGCGGGGTGGCCTGGGCGCAGGTGCGTAGGCCGCACATGGCCATGTCGCGGGCGAGTTCGGATTGGAGTTGTTCGAGGACCTGTTGGACGCCGCGGGCGCCGTAGGCGGCGAGGCCCCAGAGGACGGGGCGGCCGATGAGGACGGCTTTGGCGCCGAGGGCGAGGGCTTTCAAGATGTCGCTGCCGCGGCGGAAGCTGCCGTCGATGAGGATGGGGACTTTGTTGTTTACTTCGGCGGCGATGGCGGGGAGGACTTGGATGGAGCCGGTTTCGGGCTGGCGGTAGTTGGAGACGACGATGCCGTTGGCGCCGTTGTCGATGGCCTGTTTCGCGGCGGAGGGGGTTAGGATGCCTTTGACGACGATGGGTAGTTTGGTGGTGGCACGGACTCTCTTGAGGGCGGATTGTTCGAAGGGGGCGGTGAAGAAGAGGACCTTGGCCGCGGGCGGGATGGTGGTTTTGACCTGCACCCAGGGGAGGGTGGCGTTTGGCGGGCCGATGACGGTGGCTTTGGCGGCGGTGGCGCCTTGTTGGATGGCCGTTTCGCCGTCGGGGTGGTAGCGGGAGGGGTTTGACAGTGGGCCGACGAGGATGGGGGCGAAGTGGCGCTGGCCGAAGAGTTCGGTGGTGAGGTCGAGTTCGAGGGTGTTCACCATCATGCGGGGGCGGAATGTGATGCGGTCGAAGGCGGCGCGGTTGCTGCCGGCTATTTCCTTGAATAAGTCAGCGGGTAACTTGCGCTGCGCCATTTGTTCCATTTCGAAGGTGTTGACTAACTCTTCGACGGGCGTGAGGCGTTGGGCGTTGAGGGCGGGAGCGGCGAAGAGCAGGGCGTGGCGGCGGGTCATGGGAAATCGGTCCGGACAAGGGAGCGGTTGATGGCGGCGAGGCTGGGCTGGCCGGCGGCAGCCATGGCTTGGACGAGTTCGGCTTGCATGATTTCGAGGATGCGTTGGACGCCGGGAGCGCCATAGGCGCCGAGGCCCCAGCGAGGGATGCGGCCGAGGCAGACGGCGGAGGCGCCGAGGGCGAGGGCTTTGAGGATGTCCGTGCCGCGGCGGACGCCGCTATCGAAGAGCACGGGGCAGCGGCCGTTGACGGCGTCGACGATTTCGGGGAGGACTTCGAGCGTGGACGGGCCGTAGTCCAGAGAACGGCCGCCGTGGTTGGAGACGTAGACGCCGTCGAGGCCGTTTTCCAGGCAGAGTTTTGCGTCTTCGGCGGTGAGGATGCCTTTGGCGATGATGGGAACTT
>CAMATG010000698.1 GCA_945860645.1 Candidatus Sulfopaludibacter sp. SbA3
CGTGGAGGAGGCGGGGCCAGGTTTTGAGCGTGTGGCTGTGGCGGGAGCGGTCGGTGTTATCGGTGATTCCGTGTTGGAACGGATATTGACCGGTGAGGAACGTCGCGCGACTGGGGGAGCAGAGGGGTGTGGCGACGAAGGCGTTTTCGAAGCGGGCGCCTTCGCGGGCGAGGCGGTCGGCATGCGGGGTTTGGGCGAAGGGATGGCCGGTGCAGCCGAGTTCATCGAAGCGGAGATCGTCGACGAGGATGAAGACGATGTTGGGCCGGGCAGGTGCGGCGGGGGCAAGCGCGAGGCTCAGGAATTGTCGGCGCAGCATGAGTTGCATTGTACGTCCCTATAATGGGGCGATGCTTCGGGCGTGGCGCGTGTTGGCGTTGTCGTCGCTACTGCTGTGGCCGCAGGGGCCGCGGGAGGAGGCGCGCACGGAGTTTCGATTTCTGCGGATGGAGTATCAGGACCGCGGGGGCACGCGGCGCGGGTTCGGGCGCGGGTGGTGGCGGCAGGATTGGCCGGAAGCGGAGATGCATTTTAAGCAGGGCATTGAGCGGCTGACGCGCATTCACACGGGCGAGGGGCACCATCTGCCGTTGACCGATGACCGGATCTTTGATTTTCCATGGGTGTACGCGACGCAGGTGGGGTATTGGGATTTGAGCGAGGCGGAGACGACGCGGCTGCGGCAGTATCTGGAGCGGGGCGGATTTCTTGTGGTGGATGATTTCTATGGGCCCAATGAATACGAGGCGTTTCGACAGACGATGGAGCTGGTGGTGCCGAATCAGCCGATTCTGGATTTGGAGAATAGTGACCCGATCTGGCATGTGCTTTATGACGTGAACGAGCGGTTCTTTATTGCGGGTTTGCGGCATTTGGGCATGGGCGGGTTTGGCATGCGGCGGCCGCTGGATCCGCCGCGTTGGCAGGGCATTCGGGATGAGAAGGGGCGGGTGGTGGTCGCGGTGAATTTCAACGTCGATGTGGGGGACGCGTGGGAGCATGCGGACCTGGCGGAGTATCCGGAGGCGATGACGGGATTGGCGTATCGGATCGGGATCAACTACATCGTGTATTCGATGACGCATTGAAATCTGATATACCGATAGGCGAATGAAACGCCGTCAACTCCTCCAATCGCTCGCTGCCGCTACGTTCGCGGGCAGCCAGTTCGCCGAAGCCGCCCTGCCGAAGATGAAGATCACGCGGGTGCGGGTGTACGAGCCGCCGAACTACAACCCGCTGTTCAACCAGAGCAACATGGTGGTGACGGTGGAGACCGATGCGGGGATCACCGGCATCGGCGAGGGCGGCGCGACAGATACGTTGACGCAGTGCGCCGGGACGCTGATTGGGAAGAATCCGTTCAAGATTGAGGCCATCTGGCAGGAGATGTATATTGCCTGGTTCTACCCGCCGGGGCGCGAGAAGATTCACGCGTTGGGGGCGATGGATCTGGCGCTGTGGGACATCAAGGGGAAGGCGCTGAAACTGCCTGTGCATGAGCTGTTGGGCGGTGCGGTGCGGAACCATTTGGAGTGCTACGCGACGGGCGGGGCGCGGCCGGCGAATACGAATCCGAACGAGCGGCTGAGCCTGCGGGAGCGGGCGCGGGCGACGATGGAGGCAGGGTATCGGGCGTTCCGTATGGGCGCGGGGGATACGCAGTCCGGCCAGGTTTTCAACACGCATGAGCGGGTGCGGAAGGTGGCCGCCGATTGCAAGGAAGCGCGTGAGGGCGTGGGCAAAGATGGCGAGTGGTGTATCGATTTCCACCAGCGTTTTGACTACTCCGACGCGGTGCGGGCTTGCAAGTTGATTGAAGATTTTGAGCCGTATTTCGTGGAGGACCCGACGCGCGATGAGCATGCGGCGCAGGACTTGCCAAAGCTGCGACAGATGACGACGGTGCCGTTGACGCATGGCGAGGAGTGGGGGCAGCGGTACGACTTCCACAAGCTGGTGGAGAACCACGACATCGACTATATTCGCGCCACGCTGCCGAACGTGGGCGGGATTACGGAGATGATGAAGATCGCGGCGATTTGCGAGACGCACGCGGTGGGCATTGTGCCGCACTTCACGGGGCCGATTGCGACCGCGGCGCTGGTGAATTGTTTGGGCACGTTCCCGGGGCCGGTGATCATGGAGTACAACTACGGCGGGCGGCCGCTGCCGCATCTGCCGGAATGTTTGGATTTCAAGAATGGGAAGGCGTTGATGAACGACCGGCCGGGGTTGGGCGTGACGGTGGATTTGACGAAGTGCAAACAGTTGGCGGAGATTACGACGGAGGGGCGGAAGAATGTGTTTCTGCGGCCGGATGGGTCGTTGACGCATTGGTAGTTTTGAAGGGCGCGATCGGGTTGTTGGCTGTGGGCATTTTGGTGCTCGCGCTGCGGCCGGTCGCGCTGTTTGTTGGGGAAGAGCGATGGGTGGACGTGGATGGGACGGACTTCGCGAAGAGGGACGCGACGTCTTACTTGGTCAATGAAGGCCTGCGCGGAGTAGTTGGGCATTGGGCGTATCCGACGCTGATGGATGTGACAGTGCCGGCGGGGCAGAGTGATGCTGCCGTCCGGGGGGTGCTTGCGGTATCGCGGGACGTGCTGCCGGCAGTGCTGCGGATGAATGGCAAGGAGCGGGAGTTGTTGTTCTATACTTCCGATCCGAGTACGGCGGCGGAGCGGGCGCGAGCGGCGGGGTTCCGGTTTGGGCTTAGCCAGGAACCGGGGTGGAAGGTTTATCGTCAATATGCCCAAGTGCCGTGAGAGCCGGGTCTACCGTGAGGCACGCCGCAACGGTCACGCCGCCGCAAGATCGAGCGGAACTTTGCCCCGCGCCCGCCCCGATGTTAGCCTTGCAGTATTGAGCTTCATCGGATGAGCAACACCCCTTCTTTGAAAGACCGGATGGAAAACCAGGCGAGAATTCGCGATCTTGCCCAGCAGGTGCAGTCCGGCGCGGTGGAGACGGTCATCGCCGCTTTTACCGATCACTACGGCCGGCTGATGGGGAAGCGATTTGATGCCGACTACTTCATTGAATCCGTCGCGCATGCCGGTACGCACGCCTGCAACTACCTGCTCACCGTCGATATGGAGATGGAGCCCACGCCGGGCTACAAGTTCGCCAACTGGGAGATGGGCTATGGCGACTTCCATCTGGTGCCCGATCTGGCGACGTTGAAGATCCTTTCGTGGCAGGAGAAAACGGCGTTCGTTCACTGCGACGTGCCGGTCTCCGCGGCCCCACGATCGATCCTGCGGAAGCAGTTGGAAGGCGCGAAAACATTGGGGTTTGAGGTGCTTGGCGCCTCGGAGTTGGAATATTTCGCCTATCGGAATTCCTACAAGCAGGCGGCGAAGAAGGGCTACGACAAACTGGAGCCGATGGGCTGGTATCTGGAGGATTACAACCTTCTGCAAGGAACCCGCCAGGAGTTCTACACGCGCGAGGTGCGGCGGCATTTGAAGGCCACCGGATTCGCCGTGGAAAGCTCGAAAGGCGAGTGGGGGCTGGGCCAGCACGAAGTGAATGTGAAGTACTCCGAAGTGCTGGAAATGGCCGATAATCATGCGCTGCTGAAGCAGTGCATGAAGGAGATCGCCGACCAGACGGGTGTCAGCGTGACGTTTATGGCCAAGCCGCATCATGGGCAGGCGGGGTCCAGTTGCCACATTCACCTGAGCCTGCGCAAGGATGGCAAGAACGCCTTTGCCGGCGAAACCGACGAGTTCCGTCACTTCCTGGGCGGATGGATGGCGCACGCGGCGGAGATGATGGTGTTCTACGCGCCGACGATCAACAGCTACAAGCGTTTCGAGGATTTGAGCTGGGCGCCCA
>CAMATG010000699.1 GCA_945860645.1 Candidatus Sulfopaludibacter sp. SbA3
CCCAACAAGGTAGTACTTCTTGCTCCCAACCCGAGAAAGGGAAACACCCACTTCCGGCTTGTTCACAAACTTCGAGTACAGCTCAATCACTTTCGCCTGCACTTGCTCAGGCGTTAATTCCGAAACATTCAGCTCACCCGCCAACGGCAAAGTGATCCGCCCATCCGGGCGCACGACGAACTGACCGGACAACTCCGGCTCCCGCCAAACCCGGACCGCAATCACATCTTCCGGCCCAACCCGGTAGCTCTTCGGGTCAACGGGCATCGACGGAGAGTCGGCCGCGGGCAGATCCGCCGCCGGATTCGCTGCCGGCTTCGGTGGATCCTGCACCTTCGATTTCGCGTCCTGGCTCCAGCCCCCAACCGCCATGGTCAGGCTTAAAGCAATCAAAACGAAGAACTTCTGCATTGTGCTCCGCATCTCTTCCCTATCTCCGTATGTCAATGGAACCGCTCGGAAGCCCTAGTACCGCTGGAACTCCACAATCTATTATCGACTTTTTATTGTAGCTCAGTAGGGTTCCTGTGCATTTCGTACTCCGTACGGGCTAAACTTTTTGCTTGGTACGGAATACAAAAACACATGGCTTACTTCCTCGCTAAAACTGACCCCGAAACCTACTCCATCGAGGATTTCATCCGCGAAAAACGCACCACATGGGATGGCGTCACCAATCCGCTTGCCGCTCGCCACATCTCTACGATGGCGAAAGGCGACATAGTGTTTCTCTACCATTCGATGGGCGAATCGGCCGTGGTCGGCTTGGCAAAGGTCGATTCCGCCCCCCGCCTCGACCCGAAGAACCCCAAATCCTGGGTGGTCGACATGAAGTTCGTGGCCCGCCTGGACCCGCCCACATCCCTGCGCGTCATCAAAGATTCCGGCCTCTTCCCCACCTTCGACCTCGTCCGCAACAGCCGGCTGTCGACAATGCCCTGCCCCGACGATTTCGTCGATTGGCTGCGGACCCGTTACCCGAAGGCCAAAATCTAGAGCAGGCTCAGCTTGCCCAGATACCGGCACACCAACGACACAGGCAGCCCCACGACATTGAAGTAGCACCCCTCGATGCTGGTGATGTAGCGCGACGCCAGGCCCTGGATGCCGTAGGCTCCCGCCTTGTCCATCGGCTCCCCGGTGGCGACATAGGCGTCAATTTCGCCAGCGGTCATCGGCGCGAAGTGGACCCGCGTGACGGAGGCGTCAATGAAGAGGTCCTGCCGGTAACGCAGGCAAATCCCGGTGATCACCTCATGTGATCGCCCGGCAAGTGCCGTCAACATACGAACCGCATCGGCGGCGTCGGCCGGTTTGCCCAGAATGGCGTCGCCCAGGACTACCGTCGTATCGGCAGCCAGGACGCATTCATCGACGCCACGCGGCACCGCCATCGCCTTGCGCGCGGCCAAACGGCGCACGTACTGCTGCGGCGCTTCGCCGTCCTGAACGGATTCATCGATATCGGCGGTACGGACGACAAAGGAGATCCCCGCCCGTTCGAGGAGTTCGCGGCGACGGGGTGACTGGGAGGCAAGAACAAGCATTCGTTTTCTATCGTACGTCGATTGTTAGAATAAAAAGATGTATAGACGGGGTATCCCGGCGATCTTCGCCCTCCTTTGCTGCGCTTTTTCGGCTTTTCCTCAAGGAACCACTTCCCGGTTGTTGGGTGTCGTCACCGACTCCAGCGGCGCGGCGGTGGTCAATGCCAACGTAACGCTGACCAACGAAGGCACCAGCACCGCCTTCGCCTCCACCACGGGAGCCAACGGCGCGTACGCCTTTGAAGCCATTCAACCCGGCACCTACGCGCTGACGGTTGAAGCCAGCGGCTTCAAGAAGTTCTCGGCCAAGGGCAATCGCGTGACCATCGGCCAGCCCACCACCATTAACCTGCAACTCCAACTCGGCACCGTGACCGAGGTAGTGGAAGTCTCCGGCGCGGCCGAAGTGGTGCAGACGGCGACCTCCGGCAACCACGGCCAGCTCCTGGAAGAAAAGACGATCAAGGATCTCCCCATCGTCGGCACGCGCGGCCGCAATCCGTTGCAGCTTCTCGAAATTCAGCCCGGCGTCGTCAGCGGCGCCAACACTGGAGGCGGCGTCCACATCCATGGCGCCCGCGACCGTTCCTGGAACTTCACCCTCGACGGCATCGACGTCAACGAGACCTCCGCCGGCGGCTCCAACTTCACGCCGCTGCGCACCAATCCCGACATGCTCGCCGAGTTCCGCGTGCTCACCGGCAACTTCACGGCCGACTCCGGCCGCAACTCCGGCGGCCAGGTGGCCATGGTCACCAAGTCCGGAACCAACGAACTGCACGGCTCCGGGTTCTGGCTCTATCGCACACCGAGCTTCAACGCCAATGAGTGGGAAAGCAACCTCAACGCCGTTGGTAAGCGCCAGTTCGTCCAGCACATTTTCGGCGGTTCGCTGGGCGGCGCCATCGTCAAGAACAAGACGTTCTTTTTTGCCAATGGCCAGGGGCTGAAGGCGCTCGAAACCGCCATCGTCACCCGCACCGTCTATACCCAGTCGGCGCGCCAAGGCCTGTTCCGCTATATGAGCAACGGCACGCGCAACCTGCCGGCCGGTGTCGCCGGCGCCAGCGTCGACTTCGCCGGTAACCCCACCAACCCAGGCGTCGTGAAGAGCTACAACATGTTCACCAACGATCCGGCCCGCGCAGGGCAAGATAAGGCCATCGCCGCCCTGATCGCCCAGACCCCGCTCCCCAACCGCTTCGATTTCGGTGACGGCCTCAACACCGCCGGCTACAACTTCACCGCCCCCCAGTTCGAGCGCCAGAACGACATCGTGGCCAAAGTCGATCACATTTTCGACAACCAGAACACGATCTATATTCGCTACGCTTTCGGCCGGCAGGACTCCAACTGCGACCGCGGCAACGGCGGACAGCCGCTCTTCCCCGGCGCCACCTGCCTGGTGAATACCGAGCGCACGCCTCGCAACATGGCCGTCAACTGGCGCACCAACCCCACGCCGACCATCACGAATGAATTCGTGATCGGCTTCAATTCCTTCGGTTTCATCTTCGATCAGCCGCTGGCGTCGCTCACCGAATATTCGCTCACCGGCGCCCCGGTCACCGTGCTGACGGACCGCTCCTTCGGCAACAACCGCTCCGTGCGCACCGCCCAGTTTGTCGACAACTTCTCGTGGATCAAGGGCAAGCACTCCATCAAGTTCGGCACCAACGTGCGCCTCCAGCGCCAGGTGGACGACCGCGGCACCGTCGGCGGGCAGAACGCCAATCCGGCGGTGAACTTCTCCACCGCCATCAACCCGGTGGACCCGGTCGCTTTCGGCTTCCCCGCCGACATCAATACCGGCTTCGACCGTCCGGCGCTGCAGTCGAATATCAACTTCCTGCTCGGCCGCGTCGGCCAGCGTTCGGTGGGCTTCGTGTCGCAGAATGATAAGTTCGTCCCCGGCCGCTTCGCCTTCGTTACCGACTATCCGGAAATCGACCTCTATATTCAGGACAACTGGAAGGTGAAGAAGAACCTCACCATCGACTTCGGCCTGCGCTGGGAAGGCAAGATGGCCGCCAGCAATCCCGACAACCGCATCCGCCGTCCCGACGCTCCGTTCGTCGCTGGCGCGCCTGGAACGACCACGGCTAAGTGGGTCAACAGCAAACTCTACGACAGCGACCTGAACAACTTCGGCCCCTCCATCGGTTTCGCCTGGGATCCGTTCGGGACCGGCAAAACGTCCATCCGCTCCAACTTCCGGACGGCGTTCGACCGCATCCCGACGTTCCTGTTTGCCTCGGCCATCTTCCCGAACATGCCCGGCGAGACGATCGGCG
>CAMATG010000700.1 GCA_945860645.1 Candidatus Sulfopaludibacter sp. SbA3
CGCGCACTTTGCTCTTCAGTTTCATACTCCAGGTCCTCCTTTGCAGGCATTCGCTGTGATGGCGATTGACCGGAATCCTAGCACAGCGATTACCCCATTTACGAGCAGCCCGAAGTGCCTCCGCAGTTCTCACACTTGTAACAGGAGCCGTTCCGCGTCATGATTCCGCCGCACTCCGAACACGACGGCGAATCCTGCATATTCGCCGCCCGGCCGAACGGCAACTGCTGCTGCGGATCGCTCTCCGTCGGCCGCAACAGGAAGTCGCCCCCCGCCTCGTTCTCCACCGTGTCCGGCCCCACAAACTTCAGCGCCAGCCAGCGGAAAATATAGTCCATAATCGACTTCGCGTACGTGATCCGCGGATTCCCCGTGAACCCCGACGGCTCAAACCGCACGTGGCTGAACTTGTCGATATAGAACTGCAGCGGCACCCCATACTGCAGCCCGAAACTCACTGCCGTCGCAAAGCTGTCCATCAGCCCGGAAATGGTCGAACCTTCCTTCGCCATCGTGATGAACAACTCGCCCGGTGTGCCGTCTTCAAACATGCCCACCGTGACATATCCCTCGTGCCCCGCGATCGAAAACTTATGCGTAATCGATTGCCGTTCATCGGGCAGCTTCCGCCGTTGCGGCCGGTAGACGATCCGCTCCTCCACCACATGCTTCTTCGCCGCGCTCGTGTTCAACGGCTGCACCTTCTTCGATCCATCGCGGTAGATCGCCACCGCCTTCAGCCCCAGTTGCCAGCTCTGCACATAAGCGTCCATCACATCGTCCACCGTCGACGATTCCGGCATGTTGATCGTCTTCGAAATCGCGCCCGACAAAAACGGCTGCACCGCCGCCATCATCCGGATGTGCCCCAGCGGCTGAATGAACCGCGCGCCATTCGCCGGCTGCAGCGAACAGTCGAACACCGCCAGGTCCTCCGCCTTCAATCCCGGCGCGCCTTCAATGGTCCCGTTGGCGTCAATGTGCGCCACAACCCGCTCCATCTCCACCGCCGAATACCCCAGCCGGATCAACGCGCTCGGCACCGTCTGGTTGACGATCTTGATCACGCCGCCGCCCACCAGCTTTTTGTACTTCACCAGCGCCAGCTCCGGCTCAATGCCCGTCGTGTCGCAGTCCATCATGAAGCCAATCGTCCCCGTCGGCGCCAACACCGTCACCTGCGCGTTACGATACCCATACTCCTTGCCCGCCGCAATCGCCTCCCGCCAAGCCTCCGCGCCAGCCTCCACCAACGCCCGCGGCACGGCGTGCGAATCAATCCCGTCCAGCGCCCGCTGATGCAGCATCATCACGTGCAGGAACGGGTCCACGTTCTCCGCAAACCCCTCGCACGGCCCGATCGCCGCCGCGCACTGCGCGCTGGTCAAATACGCCTGCCCCGTCAATATCGCCGTCAGCGCTGCCGCCCACGCCCGCCCCGTCGGCGAATCGTACGGCACGCCCTGCGACATCAGCAGCGATCCCAGGTTCGCGTACCCCAGCCCCAACGGCCGGAACTTGTGCGAATTCTCCGCGATCGCCGCCGTCGGATAACTCGCGTTCCCCACCAGAATCTCCTGCGCCAGCGTCATCGTATGGATCGCCCGCCGGTAGGCTTCCACGTCAAATTCGCCGCCCGCCTGCATGAACTTCTTCAGGTTCAACGACGACAGATTGCACGCCGAATCGTCCAGGAACATGTACTCCGAACACGGGTTCGACGCATTGATCCGCCCGCTGTTCTTCGACGTGTGCCACCGGTTGATCGTCGTGTCGAACTGCATCCCCGGATCGCCGCATTGCCAGGTCGCCTCCGCCAGCGAACGCATCAGGTCCCGCGCCCGGAACTTTTGCACCGGCTCCCCCGTCGCCACCGACAGCGTCCACCAATCCTCGTCGTTCACCACCGCCTGCATGAACGCATCCGTCGCCCGCACGCTGTTGTTGGCGTTCTGGAAAAATACGGACTTGTACGCCTCCCCGTCCAGCGACGAGTCGAACCCGGCCGCGATCAGCGCATGGGCCTTTTCTTCCTCCTTCGCCTTGCACCAGATGAACCGTTCCACGTCCGGATGGTCCGCGTTCAGGATCACCATCTTCGCCGCCCGCCGCGTCTTCCCGCCGCTCTTGATCACACCCGCAAACGCATCGAACCCGCGCATGAAGCTCAGCGGCCCCGAAGCCTTCCCCCCGCCCTGCAGCGTGCCGTTCTCCTCCCGCAACGGCGACAGGTTCGACCCCGTCCCCGACCCCAACTTGAACAGCATCCCCTCCGTCTTCGCCAGGTCCAGAATCGACTCCAGCGAATCCTGCACCGAGTTGATGAAGCACGCTGAACACTGCGGCCGGTGCGTCTTCTTGTCAATCGGCAGCACCCGCCCTGCCGCCTTGTCGAAGTACCACCCATACCCGCGCAGCTCGTCCTTCACGCCCACGTTGAACCACACCGGCGAATTGAAACTCGCCTTCTGCGTCAACATCAGGTGCGCCAGCTCATACTCGAAATTCCGCGCGTCGGCCGGCGAGGCGAAGTACCCGCCGTCCAACCCCCAACCCGCAATCGTGCCCACCACGCGCTGCACCAGTTGCGCCACGGAACGTTCCCGCTCCGGTGTATCCATCTTGCCGTGAAAATACTTCGACGCCACGATGTTCGTCGCCGTCTGCGACCAGTCCGCCGGGACCTCGACGTCTTTCTGTTCGAAAAGGGTTTCCCCCTCTCCATTGCTGATGGAGGCGGTGCGGGCCTCCCAACGAACGTCCTCGAAGGGACTGCGCTCGTCGGTCAACTTGTTCGTAAAGTAACGGGTGAACGTGAAGGGGGGAGGATGTAAGGTAGTAGGCATAAAAAGGGACAACCTTTTCGCACCCTACTCCCATCGAAAACCGGAGTCAATCCCCTACTCCACTACGGGTTGCAGCTTAAGTCTTGTTGACCACTACCTGTATGGCTCCACTGCTGCGAGCGGATACGCAAACCGAAACGGCTCCCACACAGCACAAACCCCCACGGGGACACCCGCGGGCCGAAGGCCGGGTGTCACCAGACGCCGAACTCGCCCGCGAACGCCCAACCCCAACCAACCCTAAATCAAAGCCTCCGGCGGCGCCGTCCCCACCTGCAATGCCAAAAATCCACGCTCCGGATGATGCTGCACGACAAACAACGCCTTCCCCGCCGGCAGCAGCACGGCCGTCCCATCCGCCCCCGTCGCCGCAGGCACCGCATACTCTTTCCCGCCGTCCAGGACCACCCAGCCATTCGCACTCGCGAACAGCAACGCCGCCCCGCCCGGCTCCCGGTGCGCCGCCCCGGCGAACTTCCCCAGTTTTGCCGCGTCGTAGCCCGTGCCCGCGCTCATCGTCGACACTTTGTCGCTCTCCACCGCGAACGGAAACACCTTCCCGCCTTCACGGAAATAACCCACCAGCCGCCCTGCGCCCATCCATTGCGACACTTCCACCGCCTCCACCGCGCGCCCGCCGAACAGCTCCGCGCCCTTGCTGCCCATGCGCGAAATCTTCCCGCCCGCGCCGCCCTGCAAAAACACCGCCGGTACCCGTTCATCGGCCGGCCACAACGCCACCGCGTGTTCCGCCCCCGCCGCCAGTGGGGTCACCTTTGCCGACCCCTCTCCCTTCTCCGGCATCGAAACCAACGAGCAGCCCGGCTTGCCATCCGCGCTCACGCCCGTCAATAGCGCCAACAGTCCGCCGCTATGCAGTTGCAACGGCGGATCCACCAGCCGCGCCCCCGCCTGCAACCCATGCTTCACAAACCGCGGCGCGCCTCCGCGCCCGGCCGTGTGCACGCCCACAACACCCAACTCCCCGTCCTGCT
>CAMATG010000701.1 GCA_945860645.1 Candidatus Sulfopaludibacter sp. SbA3
AGTCCGGCCACATCATGACCAGGAGCCGCGAATTCGCCCAACAACTCGGGCTGACACTCGGAGCCCCACCCCCCGGCTGCGACGGCTACAAACTACCAAACGGCAGCAAAATCATCAGCCTGCCGGACAACAACACAACGGTCCGCGGCTTCAGCGCCCCGCGCCTGATCATCGTCGACGAAGCAGCGTTCGCATCGGATGAACTCATCACCGCCCTGAGGCCCATGCTAGCCGTATCGGACGGAAGGATGATGTTGCTAACAACGCCCAACGGCCAATCCGGCTACTTCTACGAAAAGTGGCACGAGCAGAACGACGAGGTCCACAAGATCCTCTGCCGAGCCGACCAATGCACCCGCATCGACGCGAAGACCCTCGCAGGCTTCCGTGCGTCGATGACCACAGCCGAATACGCCCAGGAATTCGACTGCCAGTTCCAAGCCGAAGGCAGCGAGGGCATCCCGCGCGAGACGTTCCGCAAGAACATCAGCGCCGACATCAAGCCCATGTTCGAGGAGTACAACGAGTAACCACCCCGGGGACATACCGGGCAAAACCCCGACGAGATTCGGCCCGTAACCCAAACAGCAGGTGTGTCCCCCAAGCGCGACACACCTCGAGTGCAAAGGGAGGAACCAGCAACCACCCCGGGGACATACCGGGCAGAACCCCGACGAAATTCGGCCCGTAACCCAAACAGCAGGTGTGTCCCCCAAGCGCGACACACCCCACGGGAGGACAGCGGCAGAAGAACCGAAGCAAGCGCGTCACACCAGGTCACCCGGGCAACCAACCCGGAATCCACGCTCGCGCGAGAACCGTGCTTGGCCTCCATAGCCCGAAGGGCGACGGGGGCTCCCCAGACGCGACACACCTCGCCGATGGAAAGAAGAAAACGCGGTAAGCCCCAAAGGCCCACCCGCCAACCAACAACAAACAACCGAAGCCGCGATCTTGGAACACCATCATCGCGAGCTTCAACCCGATCTTTCAAAACTGAATATCACCACTACCGGCGCCCCTCTGTGACTACCCGGATCCGAAGTCCGATCTGGGTAGTCGAAGCGGTTGGACCGAATTCGGCCACATCGCCGCAACCCAACCATCCGCGATAAGATATCCAGGCAATGCCCAACCGTCGGGATTTTCTTCGTCTAACCACCGGCGCGGCCTTCGCCCAAACCGCCCCCCGGCCCAATGTCCTGCTCATCCTCATCGATGACATGGGCTACGCCGACATCGGCTGCTTCGGCGCCAAGGACATCCGCACCCCCAACATCGATCGCCTCGCCCGCGAAGGCGTCAAACTCACCGACTGCTACTCCAACGGCCCCGTCTGCACCCCCACCCGCTGCGGCCTCATGACCGGACGCTACCAGCAGCGCTTCGGCCTCGAATGGGCCCTCGGCCCCGGCGTCAAAGGCTACGGCCTCCAACCCGAAAACAACACCATCGCCCGCTACCTCAAAAACGCCGGCTACAAAACCGGCATCTTCGGCAAATGGCACTTGGGCTACGAGCCCGAAGTCGGCCCCAATCGCCACGGCTTCGACGAATTCTACGGCCTCCTCAGCGGCAACGTCGACCACTACTCCCACAAGGAAATCAACGGCGAAGAAGACTGGTACGAAAACACCAACCCCGTCAAAGTCGACGGCTACTCCACCGAACTCATCCGCGACCGCGCCCTGGCCTTCCTCGACCGCAACGCCGCCGCCCCCTTCTTCTGCTACCTGCCCTTCAACTCCGTCCACTGGCCTTTCCAAGCCCCCGGCCGCCCCGCCGATGTCCGCCAACGCCCCACGTGGTTCAACGGCACCCGCGAAAAAGACTACAAGCCCATGCTCGAGGCCATCGACTCGGCCATCGGCGCCGTCATCGCCAAACTCGCCGCCAAAGGCGTCCTCGATAACACCCTCGTCATCTTCACCAACGACAACGGCGGCGAACGCCTCAGCGATAACCGCCCCTTCTTCCACCACAAAGCCACCCTCTGGGAGGGCGGCATCCGCGTCCCCGCCATCGTCCGCTGGCCCGCCCGCCTGCCCAAAGGCACCGTCTGCGCCCAACCCGCCATGTCCATGGATTTCACCGCCACCATCGCCGAAGCCTGTGGCGTCTCCCCAACGCCATCCCAGCCTTTCGATGGCTTCAGCCTCCTCCCCATCCTCGCCGGTAAACAAGCCATTCGCGAACGCACCCAGTTCTGGCGCATCTCCCGTGTCGACCGCAGGCAATCCGCCGCCCGAAAAGGCAAATGGAAGTGGATTCGAGAAGGTGAGTTCGACCAGCTATTTGACCTCTCCAAGGACCCCGGCGAGCGCAAGAACGTGTCTTACATACACCCCAAAGTAACTGTAGAGCTGGCTAACTTATACACCGAATGGGAAACGATGTTACAAAAGAATCCCCCTCCGAAGGTGATTGCATGATATTGAAGGTGAATAGATGATATCCCGTCGCACATTCATGGCGGCGATGTTACAAGCCGCCGCCCCCCGCCCCAACATCGTCCTGTTCTTATCAGACGACATGGGCTACGCCGACGTCGGCTGCTACGGCGCCAAAGATATCCGCACCCCCCACATCGATCGCCTCGCCCGCGAAGGCGTCAAGCTCACCGACTGCTACTCGAACGGCCCCGTCTGCACCCCCACCCGCTGCGGCCTCATGACCGGTCGCTACCAGCAGCGCTTCGGCAAGGCCCTCGAATGGGCTCTCATGCCCACCGACGTGAACACCGGGCTCGACCCCAAGCACACCACCATCGCCCGCCTGCTCAAAGACGCGGGTTACAAAACCGGCATCTTCGGCAAATGGCACCTCGGCCGCGAAACCCAGTTCAACCCCCTCCGCCACGGCTTCGACGAATACTTCGGCCTCACCGGCGGCAACGTCGACATGTACTCCAAAGAGGATCGCTTCAAAAACTACGACCTCTACGACGGCCTCGATAAAGCCCCTAAAACGCCCGGCTATCTCACCGAAATGATCGGCGAACGCGCCGAGCGCTTCATCACCGCCAACAAGGCCAACCCCTTCTTCGCCTACGTCCCCTTCAACGCCGTCCACTGGCCCTTCCAGGCCCCCGGCCGCCCGGAAACGGTACGAGACTTGAAGACCTGGTACGACGGCACCCGCGGCGGTGAATACAAGGCCATGCTCGAATCCATGGACACCGCTATCGGCCGCATCCTCGGCACTCTCGACCGCCTCGGCCTCACCGGCAACACCCTCGTCATCTTCACCAATGACAACGGCGGCGAACGCCTCAGTGACAACGGCCCCTTCCGTCACTCCAAAGCCTCTCTCTGGGAAGGCGGCCTCCGCGTCCCCGCCCTCCTCCGCTGGCCCGGCCGCCTGCCCAAAGCCCGCGTCAGCAGCCAGGTCGCCATGTCCATGGACCTCACCGCCACCATCGCCGCCGCCGCCGGCGTCAAGCCCGCCCCCGCCGAACCCTTCGACGGTATCGACCTCGCCCCCCTCCTGGCCAACAAAAAGGCCGAAAAGCCCCGCGACCTCTTCTGGCGCATCAACCGCCCCCAGAAGCGCGTCCGCGCCATCCGCAGCGGCAAGTGGAAGTTCGTCCTCGATGGCGGCATCAACAACATGTACGATCTCGAAGCCGACCCCGGCGAAACCCGCGACCTGTTCTACGTCCACCCCGAAATCGCGGCCGAATTGAGAGGAAAACTGGAAGCATGGGACAAACAACTGGGCTAACCCGCCGCGCCTTCGTCGCCGCCTCGGCGGCAGCAGCGGCGGCCGAAACCAAACGGCCGAACATCGTTTTTCTGATGCCAGACCAGCACCGTTATCATTCGGTCGGCTGCCTCGGCA
>CAMATG010000702.1 GCA_945860645.1 Candidatus Sulfopaludibacter sp. SbA3
ATGTTCCGTAACCGGCGAACGCTACGAAGCCGGCGCCATCCAAAACCTCTCCCGCACCGGGATGCCGCTGCTGGTCCGCTACGACCTGAAGACGGCCCGCGAAAACTGGAACCGCGACTGGCTGGCCAACGGGCCCCGCTCCATGTGGCGCTACGCTCCGGTGCTTCCGGTTACCCAGCCGAAATCCATCGTCTCCCTGGGCGAAGGTTGGACGCCGCTGATGAAGCTGAAGCGCTACGGCGGCTTCAAGAATTTGTGGCTGAAGGACGAAGGGATCAACCCGACCGGCTCCTTCAAGGCGCGCGGGCTTTCGTGCGCGGTGTCGATGTGCGTCGAGCTTGGGATTAAAAAAGTGGCGATTCCGAGCGCCGGTAACGCCGCCAGCGCCATGGCTGCCTACGCCTCCGCGGCCGGCATTGAAGCCCACATCTTCATGCCGAAGGACGTTCCGCAGTCCAACTACATTGAGTGCAAAGCCTTTGGCGCCAAGGTCACTCTCATTGACGGCCTGATCTCCGATTGCGCCAAGATCGTCGCCGACCGGCGCGAGAGCGAAGGCTGGTTTGACGTCTCCACGTTGAAGGAGCCGTACCGGATTGAAGGCAAGAAGACGATGGGCTACGAGCTGGCCGAGCAGATGCAGTGGCGTTTGCCGGAGGTGATCTTCTATCCCACCGGTGGCGGCGTGGGGCTGATCGGCATGTGGAAGGCTTTTGCTGAGATGGAAGAGCTGGGCTGGATTGGCCCGGAACGGCCGAAGATGATTGCGGTGCAGGTGGAGGGGTGCCAGCCGGTTGTGCGCGCCTACCAGCTGGGCACCGAGCGGAGCGAGTTCTGGCAGAACGCCCACACGGTGGCCAGCGGCTTGCGTGTTCCCAAGCCGCTGGGTGACTTCCTGGTGCTGGACGCGGTACGCAAATCCGGCGGGACGGCGATTGCGGTTTCCGACGACGACATGATGCAGGCCGGTGTGAAGCTGGCGACGGATGAAGGCATCTTTGTTGCTCCGGAAGGTGCCGCGTGTATGGCGGCCATGGACCAATTGGTGGCCAACGGCACCTTGGACCCGGCCAGCCGCATGGTGATCTACAACACCGGGTCCGGCCTGAAATACCTGGAAGCTTACTCCGCACTGTTTCCGCGGTAAGCGGTTTCGCCCGTCGCCGCCCCTACTTAAGGGAGGCGGCGGCGGTGGCGGTGCCGCCGAGGCTGCTCTTTACGGTGACGCGGGGAGTGGCGCCGAGATTGGCGGTGAAGGTTCCGGAGTAGCGACCGCCGTTGTTGGACAGGGTGCCCAGCAGTGCGCCGGTGTTGGCGTTGTAGGCCGTCAGTGTCGCGGTGGCGTTGGTGCCGGTGACGTCCAGTTTGATCTGAAGGCTCTTGGCGGTATAGATGGCCTTGGTGATGGTGACCGCGTCCAGGGGACGGAGGACGGTGAGGGTGGCCACCTGGGTGATGCCGTCGAGCGAAGCGGAGAGGTTGACGGCGGTGTTGGCGGCGACGGCGGCGAGCGTGACGGGGAAGTTGACCGTGGTGGCGCCGGCAGGCACGTTGACGAAGGCGGGGACGGCGGCGATGGCCGGGTTGCCGCTGGTGAGCGTGACGACGGTGGCCGAGGTGGCGGGGCTGTTCAGCGTGACGGTGCCGGTGGCGGTGAGGTTGCCGTACTGACTGCCGGGATTGACGGAGAAGCCGGTGAGTACGAAGCCGGGAACAACGTCGAGCCGGGCGGACTGGGAGACGCCGGCGAGGGTGGCGGTGATGTTGGCCGAGGCGGGCGCGGCGACGGCGGAGGTGGCGATGTTGAAGGACATCGTCGCGATGCCGGCGGGGATGGTGACGGTGTTGCCGGCGGGGAAGAAGGCGGCCGGGTCCGAACTCGCGAGGGATACGGTGACGGGCGTGGTGGCCGGGTTGCCGAGCGAGAGGGTGGCCGTGGAGGCGGCGGCGCCGCCGATGACCGAAAGCGGGTTCAGGGCGAGCTGGGCGAGCAAGGGCGGGTTGCCGCGGGGATTGCGGAAGACGGTGAATTCCGAGTAAGAGGCGATGACGAGGTCCTTGGAGCCGTTGGCGTCGACGTCGGTGGCGAGCAGCGAGAAGGGGCCGTTGGCTACCGGCGCGGCGAAGAGGACGGCGCCGAGGGTACCGGTGCCGGTGCCGGAGAAGACGGTGCGGTTGCCGGTCGAGTTGAGGAAGCTGGCGACGTCGAGCTTGCCGTCGCTGTTGAAATCGGCGAGGACGATGTCGCGGAAGGGGGCGGAGAAGACGTAGTTGGAGTAGCCCTGGAAGTTGCCGTTGCCGAGGCCGAGGGCGATGGAGATGCCGTAGTTGGAACCGTCCTGGCGGGGCTGGGCGGTTTGGTGGATGATGTCGAGTTTGCCGTCGTTGTTGAGGTCGGCGAGCTGGGCGCCGAAGGCGAGGGGAGTGGTGAGGAGGTGGGGCTGGAACCCGCCGTCGCCGTTGCCGAGGAAGACGTTGGCGGGGCTGGTGGAGGAGATGGTGACGAGGGCGTCGAGTTTGCCGTCGTTATTGACGTCGCCGGTTGTGACCCAGGCCGATTGGAGGGAGGTGGGGAAGAGGGTGGCGGGGCGGAAGGTGCCGTTGCCATTGCCGAGGGCGACGGCGAGGCCGGTGACGCCGGGGACGAGGATGTCCTGGAAGCCGTCCTTATTGAGGTCGGCGGCGGTGACGTTGGCGCCGGCGGTGTAGGCGAAGTTGAAGGGCATGGCGACGGGGAGGGGAGCGGAGAAGGTGCCGTTGCCGTTGGAGAGCAGGACGGTTGTTGCGGCGCCGCTGGCGACGATGTCGGCGCGGCCGTCGTTGTTGAAGTCGGCGGCGGCGACGTTGGCGGTGTAGGTGCCGGCGCTGAAGAACGCGGGGGCGGCGTAGCCGGTGGGGGTGGAGAAGGAGACGGTGAAGCCGTTGCTGTTGTTGAAGACGCGATTGTCGGGGGCGACGAGATCGGGGCGGCCGTCGCCATTGAGGTCGGCGGCGACGTTGAAGTAGGTGGAGGGGCCGGTGACGCTACTGCCGTTGGTCGGGTAGGTGACGGGGGAGATGAAGATGGGCGTCTGGGCGACGGCGATCAGGGCCGTGAGGAGGAATAGCATCGGTCTCATGCAGGGTGAGACCCGGCCGGGGCGGGGGCGGAACAGGAATGTTTGGGTTTGATGGCTGTTCGGGTTGGTTGAACGGGAGGTTGACAGGGTGCCGGTGGCGATAGATACTTGCCTGCGAAACGTGAATCAATCAGGCCAGCCAGAGCGTTCAGAGGGGCTGAACAAACGGAAATACGCGGTTTCGTCGGTGGAGAAGGCGTTGCGGTTGCTGGCGGCGTTTTCGATGGCGCGGCCGCACTGGACTGTGTCGGAACTGGGGCGGGAGTTCTGGATGCCGAAGAGTACGGCGCACAATCTGTTGCAGACGTTGCAGGCGTTTGATCTGATCCGGCAGGACCCGGAGGAGCGGGGCTACCGGTTGGGCCCGCGGGCGATGGAGATGGGGCTGGTGTTTGCGCGGAGTTCGGAGGTATTTGCGCAGGCGCGGCCGGTGTTGCGGCGGCTGGCGGAGCGATCGCGGGAGACGGTGAAGCTGGGGATGCTGTCCGACGATCAGGTGTTGATTGTGGCGGCGGTGGAATCGACGCACCAGTTGCATACGCGGGGAGATGCGGGGACGCGGTGGCCGCTGCATTCGACGAGTTTGGGGAAGGCGATTCTGAGCGCGTTGCCGATTGGGGAGGCCGAGGGGCTGGCGGCGCAGCGGGGATTGCGGCGGTATACTGACCGGACGGTGACGGACTGGAGCGTATTGCGGGTGGAGTTGGGTGTGATC
>CAMATG010000703.1 GCA_945860645.1 Candidatus Sulfopaludibacter sp. SbA3
CCTGTCTCCGGCACCCCCGGCGTCGTGAAATTCCTCGGCGTGAACGGCTACCGCGATACCCCCTACGATCCCGATTGGAACAACTGGGCTCCCCGCGTCGGCATCGCCTGGCGGCCCTTCGGCGCGAAGAAGACCGTGGTGCGCACCGGCTTCGGCGTCTTCTTTTCCCACCCCTTCTCACGGGCCGTCCCCAACGCCGCCACCCTCGGCTTCGAACAGTCCGCCCAACTCATCCTCCAGGACAACAACGAGGGCATCCCCTACACGCTCTCCCGCGGTATCCCGCTCCCGCCCACGCAGCGCAATCCGCTCAACGATCGCTTTGCCGCCGTTGCCCCCGGCGTCACGCCCACCCAGGCCATTACCTACTTCGAACCCAATCGCCGCACCGGCTACTCCCTGCAATCCAGCTTTCGCATCCAGCACGAACTCCCCGGCCGCATGGTCTTTGAATACGGCTACATCGGCAATCTATCGCGCAAACTCCCCAGCAATAACCTGCAAACCAATCAGGTCCCCACCGAACTGCTGAAACCCGGCGTCGGTAACAAGGACCGCCCCTTCCCCCAGTTCTCCGGCGTCTCCATCGTCGCCCCCACCATCGGCGTGTCATCGTATCACGCCGGCATGCTCCGCCTGGAAAAGCGTTTCAACCGCGGCATGAATCTGCAAAGCACCTACACCTGGTCCAAGTTTCTGGACAACGCAGACTCCGGCTCCACCGCCTTCGGCAACGAAGGCGCGGCCTTCTCCAATTACTACAACCGCCGCTTCGATTGGGGGCCATCGGAACTCGACATCCGCCACCGCTTCACCCTCAGTTCGGTCTACCAGCTCCCCTTCGGCCGCGACCGTCGCTGGATCAAAACCGGGCTGGCCAACAAGCTCACCGGCGGCTGGTCTGTAAGCGGCGTCTTCGTCATGCAAAGCGGCGGCCCCGTCACCGTCACCACACAGACCAACACCACCTTCGCCTTCTCCGCCGGCGCCCAACGCGCCGACGTAATTGCCGAACCAAACCTGCCCGTAGCGCAGCGCCAAATCAACCGTTGGTTCAATACCGACGCCTTCCGCCAGCCCGCCAACTACACCTTCGGCAACCAGGGCATCGGCCTCATCCGCGCCCCCGGCATGGTCAACTTGAACGCCTCGCTCATCCGTAACTTTCGCCTCGCCGAAACCAAAACGCTCCAGTTCCGCGGCGAACTGCTCAACGCGCCCAACCACCCCAACTTCGGCGTCCCCAGCCAGGTCTTTGAAGGCCCGGGCTTCGGCATCGTCACCTCCGCCCGCCCCGGCCGCCAGGTCCAACTCGGCCTGCGATTCGTTTTCTAAAGCGTCGGCGCAATCTCATTCGGCGCCGTCACACTCCCCGGCAGCTCCATGATCTTGATGTTCCGGAAGTGGATCTCGGCGCCCTCGCTCTCCAGGCACAGATACCCCTTCTTCTGCGTCGACTTCGAAATCCCATTCACGAACTTCCCATTCACCGAAAGCTTCACCGTCCCGTCCACCGCGATCACGTCGTAGGTGTTCCACTTCCCGCGCCCCAGCGCCCGGTTCTCCCGTGAACTGCTGCGCGGCCCGCGCGGGTTATCCGGCACAATCGTCACCCCGCCCACACCAAACAGGTCTCCGTGCACATAGCCCAACGACAGCGGCACGCCATCCTTCGGATGCATGTTCACGTAGTCCAACTCCAACATCTGCACTTCCAGCCCATCCGGCAACCGGTTCTTCTCCCCAGGCCGCGCCGCGCTCCACAGGAACACGCCCGAGTTCCCGCCCGCTTCCATATGCTTCCACTCGATGTGCAGCATGAAATTTTCATACTGCTTCTCGCTCCGCATCACCCCAATCGGATGGCCGGAACACACCAGAATGCCGTCCTTCACCTTCCAGGTGCCCGGCTCGGTGTTAACGTTCACCCAGCCCGTCAGGTCCTTCCCGTTGAACAGGTCCCGAAACTCCGGCATCGGCCCGCCCTGCATCAGGGCCCAGGTCCCGCCCGCCAAAACCGCCATCACCGCAATGAGTGTTTTCATAACCGTATCGTCTCTACTGTATACTGTCCCCCATGCATCGTGGTCGCTTCCTCCTGCTCGCCGGCTTCGCCGCGCTCATCGGTTCCGTCATCTTCACCTCCCGCATCGTCGCCCAACCCAACACGGTCCAGCAGATCGTTCCCGGTGTCTGGTTCCGCGAAGGCGACATCAAGAAGGAAGGCCACTGCAACAACATCATCATCGAGATGAAGGACTACCTCATCGTCGTCGATGCCAACTTCCCCTCCGGCGCCCGCCTCGCCGCCGCGGACGCGAAGAAGCTTTCCAATAAGCCCATCAAGTACGTCTTCGACACCCACCACCACGGCGATCACGCCTACGGCAACGCCGTCTGGACCCAGATGGGAGCCACCACGCTCGCCTACGTCGGCGTCGCGCAGGAGATGAAGCGCTACGAGCCCAAGCGTTGGAAAGAAACCAATCGCAAGGACGTCCAGGAACTGAAGAAGGACTCCGTCGAACCGCCGAAGCAGACCTTCGACACCACCCCCTTCGTCCTAGATGACGGCACCCGCCGCGTCGAATTCCACTTCTTCGGCTGGGCCCACACCCGCGGCGACGGCTTCGTCTATCTGCCCAAGGAACAGGTCATCGCCACCGGGGACGCCATCGTCAACGGAGCCTTCAACTTCATGGGCGATGGGCACGTTGCCAACTGGCCCAAGGTCGCCGAAGCCGCCGGCAAGCGTAAGATCAAATACGTCCTCCCCGGCCACGGCCGCCCCGGCGGCACCGAAGTCATCACCGGCCAGGGCAACTTCATGAAGGAAATCTACGCCGGTGTCCAGGGCCTCATCAAAGCCGGCAAATCGGTCGACGACATCCAGAAAATGGGCATGTCGAAAACGCTCGAAGCGGCGTTGAAATTCTCCCCGCAATCGAAGACCTGGATTGGCGACGGTCTCGCCGGACAGGCCGTGGTCGTCCACGAAGAAATTACGCAGAAGAAGCCCCACGGCGAGATTTCCGGAGGCAAGTGAGCGAAGTCGCCGGCTTAGTCGCGGAAGTGGAATCGGCGCGCCTTCGGGTGCTCGCCGCCGTCGGTGGGTTGACCCATGCCCAGGCCTCCTGGAAAGGGGACCCCGGTGAATGGTCGATTGCCGAGAACCTGGAACACCTCGTCCTCGCCGAACACTCCGGCGTCGAGAAAATCTATCGCGCCCTCGCCGCGCCCGGTGCGCCGCTCGAGTCCAATCCCAACCGCGGCCTCCCCATCGAAACCATCATCGACCGCACCTGGAAGCCTCTCGAAATCGCCCCGCCCATCGCCACGCCCCGCGGTGGCGGAACGCTCTCCTACTGGATCGCCTGCTTCGAATCCTGCGCCCACGTCCTCAAGTCCCTCGCCGCCGAACTCGAAGGCCGCAATCTCGACGAAATCGTCTTCCCCCACTTCCTGTGCGGCCCGCTAGACGCCCGCCAGCGTCTGGAGTTCCTCCGCTTCCACATGGACCGCCACCGCGACCAGATCGAATCCGTCCGCGCCCGCCTCTAGGAAACCAGCTGCACAAACCGCTCCCGGCTCGGATCCTTCACCAAGTCGCCCAACGTGTACCGGTCTAATTCAGCCAGGAAACACTCCAGCGCGCTATCCAACATCCCTTTCAGCCCGCACACCGGCACAATCGGGCAGGTGTTGTGCACTTCGTCGTGGCACTCCACCAGCCGGAACGACGCCTCCGTTTTCCGCACAATCTGCCCCAACCGCATCGTCCCCGGATCACCCGCCAGCTGCACCCCGCCCGCCCTGCCCACCGACAC
>CAMATG010000704.1 GCA_945860645.1 Candidatus Sulfopaludibacter sp. SbA3
AGCAGGAGACGTGGTTCGAGATGCTGCGGCACAAGCGGATGGCTGGCGGGTTTGGGAAGGGGGAGGCGGTGACGCTGGGCGGGGTGGCGCGGTGGGCGGAGTGGCCTTCGGATGTGTTGGGTGGGGCTTGGATTGGGGCGACTCGGGGGCCGGGGAATGGACCTTTGAAGACCTGTATTGTGACGTGGGCGCCTTCGGCGCGGTGCCTGATTGATACGACGCCGGAGGGGTTTGCGATTCCTCTCGCCGCGGCGCCGTGGCCGGGGATTTTTGTGAGCCATCAGGGGAGTTGGCTGCGGTGGTTTGTGGAGAAGGCGGGCCGGTGGGTGGACCAGGGGACGCTGTTGGCGCGGGGGCAGCCGGTTTCGTCGGGTGGGTATACGGGGTTGGAGGTTGCCGATTGGGATGGGGATGGGGACCGGGATTTGGTGTTGGGGAATGAGACGGGGTTCGTGCAGTGGTTTGAGAATTTGGGTGGGAGTTATGCGGCGGGGCGGCGGCTGGCTTATGCGGGGCGCTCGTTGTTCATTACCGATGAGGATCCGGAGCGGCCGTTTGGGCAGGCCAAGCCGATGGTTGCCGATTGGGATGGGGACGGGGATTTGGATTTGCTGGTGGGGAATAACTCGAACCGGATTGCTTATTTTGAGCGGGGGCCGTCGGGGCTGGGGGCGATGGTTCCTTTGCGGCATGATGGCGGGGAGCGATTTTGTTTCCGGGCGCAGCCGGCGGCGGTGGATGGGACTGGGGATGGGTTGATGGACCTGGTGGCGGGGACCTCGGCGGGGGAGGATCGGAACACGGGGGCGGATGTGGGGATTGCGGTTTATTTGCGGTATCGGGGGGAGGACGGGCGGTTCCGGTTACGGGGGCCTGCGGTTTTGCAGTTAGTGAGTGGCGCGGAGATGCGGACGCCGATTCCGTATCATCACGGGTTCACGGCGGTGGATTGGGACGGGGATGGGGACGTGGATTTGTTTGGTTCGGAGAAGTCGCACGTGGTGTTGTATCGGAATGAGGGCGGGCGGTTTCGGCGGGAGGCGGTTCTGTTTTATGGGGCGCCGTTGACGGTGAGTCATCACGAGACGAGCGTGCGGGCGGTGGATTGGGATGGGGATGGGAAGTTGGATTTGTTGTTGGGCGGGGAGAGCGGGCGGGTGTATTACTTTCATCGGTCTGTTTTGGAGGCTGGGACGCGGCCGAAGTTTATTATTGGCCCGGTGGAACGATTGGCGGACGGTTTGCGCTAGTTAGGGGTAGATGAATCGAACTGCGACGACTGTTGCCGGGATCTACTTTCTGATTACCGCGGGGATTGCGGTGCGGACGGCGCTGGACCCATCGCCGGGGTTCGGGGCGCTGAAGCATATGTTCACGTTTTTTGCGACGTCGCCGGTGTCTGTGCCGCTTTCCATTTTGGGGCATGAGCCGGACTTTGGGTCGAACTGGGTGGTGACGGCGGTGGTGCTGGCCTCGACGGCGGTGGTTTATGGGTTTGTCGTGTTGGTGGCGTGGGTGGCAGGGAGGATCTGGTGATGTCGCGGTCGGGGTTGTGGGCGGCTGGGATTTATTTGGTGCTGGCGGGATCGGTGGCGGCGTGGGAGGGGATGCAGGTTTATTCGGGCGGTTTTATTTCGATTCCTTCTTTGCGGAACATTGGGTCGCTTGTGATGACGCTGCCGGTTGCGCTGCCGTTGGCGTTGATCGGGATTAAGCCGGATTTTGGGAATCCGGTTGTCTGTGGGGTGATGATTTTGTTGACGGCGGGGGTGGTGTACAAGGTGGCGGGGAGGATGTTTTGATGTCGCGGATTGGATTGTGGGCGGCGGGGATTTACTTGGCTGGGGCTATTTGGGTAGTGGTTGTGGACGCGCGGGAGTCGGCGACGGGCGGGTGGATTTCGTTGAAGAATATGGGGGCGTTTTTGGTGACGCTACCGGTGTCGGGGCCGTTGTCGATGATGGGGATGGAGCCGGCGCTGGGGAATCCGGTGATTTGCGGGTTGGTGATTTTGTTGACGGCGGGGTTGATTTACTGGGTTTGTAGGTTGGTGGCGGGGCGTTGACGGGCGAACAGGTGCGGGCCAGTGTCGGTTTTTGGGGACACTCGGCCTACGGTCGCTCTCGCTCCCTCCGGCACGAATGTCCCCGGAGGGGTGTCGTGCTGCGAGGGACGTGTTTACTTCTGAGCGGCTTTGCGCTTGGCGTTGTCTTCGGCGGTGAGTTTGCGGAGGAGTTCGATGGTCGGTTTGGGGGCTTCGAATTCGGCTTCTTCGACGGGGGTGCGGCCGAAGCGGTCCTTCACGGTTAAGTCGGCGCCGTGGTCGTAGAGGTATTGGATGATTTCCAGGGCTCCGAACCTGGTGGCTGTGTGGATGGGGTTGATGCCGAAGCCGGCGGTGCGCTTTTCGTTGACGTCGGAGCCGAGTTCCACCATGAACTTCACCGCTTCCAGCTTGCGGCTGCCGGTGGCGAGGAGGAGACCGCCGGCGCCGTCGGGCGTTTTGGCCTTCGGGTCGGCACCGAGCTTGATGAGCTCCTTCATCATTTCGAGATTGCCGGCTTCGGCCGCGGTGAGGAAGGGCGTCATGCCGGCGGAAGAGCGGAAGGGGCTGGCGGGGGCGCCTTTGGGCTGTTCGGTGCGGGCGTGGAGGTCGGCGCCTTTGGCGACGAGATTGCGGACGAGATCGAGCTTGCCCTGGCGGACGGCTTCGTGGAGCGGGGTGCCGCCGTTGCGGTCGCGGCCGTTGACTTCGGCGCCTTTGTCGAGGAGCAACGTGACCAGAGGCGCGTAGCCGCGGGAGAGGGCGATCTGGAAAGCGGTGCTGCCGTCGGGGGCTTTGTAGAGGGGGTTGGCGTTGGCGGCGATGAGGGCTTGGAGGGCGGCGAGATCGCCGCGCTGGGCGGCGAAGAGGACGGGGGTGAAGCCGTGTTTGGAGGCCGCGTTGACGTTGGCCCCGCTGGCGATTAATTGTTTGGCGATGGCGGTGCGGCCTTCGGCGATGGCCCACATGAGGGCGGACTGGCCGTTGCGGTTTTCGGCGATGTCGGCTTTGGCGCCGCTGGTGATGAGCAGTTTCACCAGTTCGAGGTTGCCGGATTCGACGGCGGCCATGAGGGGTGTTTCGCCGTTCCATTTGGTGGCGTTGGGGTTGGCCTTGGTTTCGAGGAGCATTTTGGCGATAGGCAGGTGGCCGTTGGTAGAGGCGAGGGAGAGAGGGGTTTCGCCGTTTTCGTCGGCGGCGTTGGGGTTGGCGCCGGCGCGGAGGAGCGTGGCGACGATTTCGCCGTCGTCACGGCCGGCGGCCCAGAGGAGGGGCGTGGTGCCGTCCGGGCGTTTGGCGTTGGCATCGGCGCCGGATTTCAGCAGGGCTAAAACTTGCTTTTGGTCGTGCTTTTGGACGGCGTCGAGGAGGCGGATTTCGGCGGCCGCGAGGGTGAGTGTAACGGAGAGAAAAAGCGCCAAACGCATACCTCTGAATGATATAGTGTCCGAAGGCAACGGGGAATCAATTTTTTGAGGAACCCGCGCACAACGGACTCGCTCCGGCCCGTCGGTGCCGTGCCTGCGCGGCCTGTGCGCTTATTCACCAATGATTCAAAAAACAGTTTGGCTGGTAGTGGCTTTCGCTGGCTTGTATGGCCAGCCGGCACAGGTTTTGTTGAGCACGTATTGCCAGGGTTGCCATAGCGAGACGAATCGCTCGGGCGGCGTGTCGGTGCAGGGTTTGAAGGCTGACGCTGTGGGCGAGGCTGGCATGACGTGGGAGAAGATCCTGCGGAAGGTGCGGACGGGCGAGATGCCGCCACAGGGATTGCCGAAGCCG
>CAMATG010000705.1 GCA_945860645.1 Candidatus Sulfopaludibacter sp. SbA3
ATAGCGCCTGCTGCGGAACAATGCTCTCTTCGCGCCTGTAGCATTCGTTGGTGTTGGCCGCGTCGAACTGGCTCAAAAACTCCGCGCGGATGTCCGGGGCCTGCCGGATGTACAGGCTGCGCCGCATCGAGTCCAACTCCTTGGTCTCCTCCACCTCCGGCCCGCCCACCGCCGTGTCCATTTGGCCCGCCGTGAACAGCACCGAATCCCGCACCGCTTCGGCCTCCATGCGACGCGCGTTCATGCGCCACAGGTAGCGGTTGTCCGGGTCCGTCTTCTCGTTCGCCATATCGCCCACGGAGGCCATCCGGTAGGCCGCGCTCGTCACCAGCATCCGGTGAATCGGCTTCATTTTCCAACCCTGCGCCACCAGCTCGATCGCCAGGAAATCCAGCAGTTCCGGATGCGTCGGCAGCTTGCCGTACTGTCCAAAATCGTTCACCGATTCCACGATGCCGCGCCCGAAATGCCGCGCCCAAATGTGGTTCACCGCCACGCGCGCCGTCAGCGGATTCTCCGCGCTGGCAATCCACTTGGCCAGCGCCGTACGCCGCCCGGTGGACTTCTCCGGATACATCGTCCCGATCGGCGAATACGCCTCCAGCTTCTTGCCTAACGCCGCCACGGCTTTATCCAACTCCGCCTTCGCCGCGCCCACTTTCTTCTCGTCCACTTCGCCATTGGGCTTGGTGGCCTTCAGCGCCTCGGCCAGTTTTTCCTGCGCGCGTTCCAGGTCCGCCTCGCCCGTCAACACGTACGCGTTACGCTCCAACCGCTGCGCGGTCTTGGCCAGTTCTTCCGAATCGGCGGCCTTCGCATGCTTCGCCTTGTCCGCGCGAATCCGCGCTTCCAACGCAGCCAGCCTCGCCTCGGCCGCCTTCTTCGCCACCGGGCTCTTGGCCTTCTCGATCTCGCCCCGCGCCTCGGCCACCAGGTCCCGATGTACAAACTCGCGAATATCCGGGTAGCGCGCCTCCAATGGCACGTCCAGCGCCGCCGCCGTATTCACCTTCCCCAGCACCGCCGGAATCGCCGGCGCCAACTCTTTCGACTTATCCGGGCTCGCCACGTTCCCGCCCACGAACAGATACGTCGGCGTCTCCGCCTTCGCATCGTAAGCCCGCACCAGACCGGCCTTCTCAATATTCGTCTCACCCGGCACTCGGTCAATCCGTACCTCGTAGGGCTCGAAAAACGCCCGGAACTGGTAGTATTCGGCCTGCGAAAACGGATCGTACTTGTGGTCGTGGCAGCGCGCGCATTTGAGCGTCACGCCCAGAAACGCCATCGCCGTGTGGTCCACCGCGTCCTGCATCCAGCCGTCGCGATCATACCGGTTGTAGTTCCGAGCCAAGTAGCCTGTGGCGCGCAGCACCTTCGTGTCGCCCGGCGCCATTTCGTCCCCGGCCAGCATCTCCATCACCATCCGGTCATACGGCTTGTCCTCGTTCACCGATTCCACAATCCAGTCGCGCCACTGCCAAATATGCCGCTGGCTATTGCGTACTTCGTTCGAGCGCCGGTACCCATACCAATCGGAATACCGCCACACGTCCATCCAGTGCCGGCCCCATCGCTCGCCATAGCGCGGGCTGGCCAGCAGCCGGTCCACCACGCGCTCATAGGCATCCGGCGCCGTGTCAGCCAGAAACGCGCGCATCTCCTCCGCCGTCGGCGGCACGCCCGTCAGGTCCAGCGTCACGCGTCGCAACAGCGTTCGCTTCTCCGCGGCCGGCGCCGGCGTCAACCCGCGTTGCTTGTACGCCGCGCGCAAATAGACGTCCACCGGGTTGCCCGGAACCGCCTTCCGCACCGGCTTCGTAAACGCCCAATGCTGCGCGGGCCCGGCGTCAGCCCCAGCCCGAATCCACGAGGCAATCTTCGCCAGTGCCGGCGCCGCCAGTTGCGGCTTGCCCATCGGCATCTTGGACCGGCCGGTATGCGCCACCGCCTGATACAGCAGGCTCTCATCGGGCTTTCCGGCTTTGACGATCTTCTGCAGACCCGCCGGGGTCGACAGGTCCACCTTCCCCATGGCACTGGTGCCCGAATGGCAACCCAGACAGTGCTCCTGTAACAGGGGCCTCACTTCGCGAAGGAACAGGTCATTGGCGCATGCTGGCCACAACCCGGCCAACAGGCAAACCAAGCTTGCACGCCGCATGAAGAAAAGTATAACTCTCACGGCAAGCCAAAACTCAAGATGTTCGGTCCGGCCGCGAATGCAATGTACTGTTTCCCGCCGGCCATGTAGGTCATCGGCGACGAGCGCCAGCTATGCCCATCGCCCAGCGCCGCCGAAGCGTTGGTCTGAATGTGCCACAGGTCCTTGCCGGTCTTCGCGTCCACGGCGCCCAGCGCACCGCTGTCTTCGCCGAAGAAGATCACCCCGCCCGTCGACAGCACACCGCCCCAGCTATCGGCCGGGCCGATTTGTGGCACTTCCCAAACGCGCTTACCCGTCTCTAGGTCCAGCGCCCGCAGGAACATCTTCCCCGGCTCCAACGGGATCGGCTTCGGGTTCCAGTTCGGCGGTTTCACATAGATGCCGCACGCCTCGCGCGCCATCAGATAAAACAGCCCCGTCGCCGGGCTCACCGCCATCGACGGCCAGTTGGTCGCCCCCAACACATTCGGGCACACCTTCGTCCCATCGCGCGTCGGCTCCAACCCGGGAATCACAATCGGCCGCCCGTCCTTGCCAATCCCCTTCGCCCACGTCATCTTGTCCACGAACTTCTCCGCCAACAGCAGCTTGCCGTTCACGCGGTCGAACACATACAAAAACCCGTTCCGATTCGCCTGAATCAGCAGCTTCTTGTCCTCGCCGCGATACTTCCGGTTCACCAGAAGCGGCGTCTGTCCGGCGTCCCAGTCGTACAAGTCGTGCGGCGTGAACTGGTAATGCCACTTCAGCTTCCCGGTGGCGGCGTCCAGCGCGATCACCGAATCGGAGTAAAGGTTATCGCCCTTCCGTTCGTCGCCATTCATCGCCGGATACGGGTTGCCCGTGCCCCAGAAAACGGTCTGCGTATCGGGATCGAACGTGCCGGTCATCCACGTCGCCCCGCCCCCGCCGAACTTCGCCAGCGCCGTCCCGCCCCAGGTTTCCGACAGCGGCTCGCCCGGCTTCGGCACGGTCCAAAACCGCCAAACGCGTTCGCCCGTCGACACCTTGTAGGCGTCCAAAAACCCACGCATTCCCAGGTCTCCACCCGACACACCGGCCACCACCAGATCGTTCACCACCAGCGGCGCCGCCGTGTTGCCGATATTGGTTTTGTCGCCCGCGCCCTCGGTAATTTCGGTCTCCCACAACAGCTCCCCGGTCACCCGGTGCAGCGCCAGCAGGTGCGCGTTGTCGGTTACCACAAAGACCCGGTCCCCCAGCACAGCCACGCCGCGATTGGTCCCCTTCGCCGGGTCGCCCTTCGTCTCTGGCGAACGCGGCCGCTGGTAGTGCCACAGCGTCCGCCCGGCCCGCGCGTCCAGCGCGAACACCTGGTTCGGCCCGCTCACAAACATCACCCCGTCCACCACCACCGGCGTCAACTCCAGCACGTTATGGTTAATCGGGAACACCCACTGCAGCGTCAGGTTCTTCACATTGGCGGGTGTAATCTGCGCCAATTCACTGTGCCGGTTCCCGCTCAATTGGCCGTGATAACTCGGCCAGTCGCCCGCCTTCGGCGTGGCCACATCGGCAAACTTCGGTCCGCCCTCGGCCGCCAGCGCCGCCGCGCGTTTGCCCGCCGTCGCCCCCGTCAATCCACTCAAAAACGCCATCAAATCCCGGCACTCCACCGCCGAACACCCCGGCGCCTTC
>CAMATG010000706.1 GCA_945860645.1 Candidatus Sulfopaludibacter sp. SbA3
TCGATGACCTTCATATCTTTGGGTGCGGGCAGGTTCTTGCCGACTCCCATGATCTTGCCGTTGCGCACGATGACGGAGCCGTTGGGGATATCGGCCCCGGAGACGGTGTGAACGGTTGCACCTTTGATGACGAAGGAGTCACCACCGGCGGCGGGCGCTCCGGTGATACCGGTAGCCGCAGGCTGGGCTGTTACCGGGGAAGGCACCAGGGCGAGAGATGCGGTGGTGATGAAGATGGCGAGGGTTCTCATTGGTTGTTTCCTTCCTCTTGCGGTGTTGGTGCGGTTGCGCCCCCGCGTCCACCTGGGCCGCGCTGGTCGGCGGCGGCTTTTTGGATGAGGGCCTTCTTTTCGAGATCCTTCCTGGTTCGGTTGCTGATGTCTTCGTCGCGGTCGAAATACATGTGACCGTCGATCCAGACCTTTTCTACTTTGCTGAAGTTGGAGAGGGGGTGGGCGTCGTAGAGGAGGACGTCGGCGTCTTTGCCGACTTCGAGGGAGCCGACGCGATTCTCGATCTTCAGTTGTTTGGCGGGGTTGATGGTGATGAGCGACAGAGCTTCGGTTTCGGTGAGGCCACCGTACTTGACGGTCTTGGCAGCTTCCTTATCGAGGTGACGCATGAGTTCGGCGTCGTCTGAATTGAGGGACGTCAGGACGCCCTTTTTCACCAGGATGGCGGCGTTGTAAGGGATGGCATCATTGGCTTCGAGCTTGTAGGCCCACCAGTCGGCAAAAGTTGAGGCACCACCACCGTGGGCGGCGATTTCCTTCGCGACCTTGTAGCCTTCGAGGACGTGCTGGAAGGTGCGGATCTTGAAACCGTAGTCGTCGGCGACATGGATGAGCATGAGGATTTCATCCTGCCGGTAGCAGTGGGCGTGGACGAGACGTTTGCCATCGAGAACTTCGACGAGCGCATCGAGTTTGAGGTCGCGGGCGGGGGGCATTACGACTTCGCCTTTGGCGAGCTTGGCATTGTACGTGGCCCAGATGGATTTGTAGTCTTTGGCGTCGTTGAAAGCCTGGCGGATGACATCTTCGACGCCCATGCGGGTGGCTGGATAGCGAGGGGCGGAGCCGACGCCTGCCAGACCGGTGGCTACGGCCTGTCCGGCGCGTTTGGGGTTTTCGCCGAGGGCGAACTTGATGCCGGGGGCAGCGCCTTCAAACTTCATGGTCTGGGCATTCTTACCCCAGCGCATCTTCATGACGATGGTTTTGCCGCCGATGGAGTTGGCAGAGCCATGGAGGATGTTGGCGGTGGTGACACCGCCGGCGAGGGCCCGGTAGATCCCGATGTCCTCGGGGTTGAGGACGTCTTCGATGCCGACCATGGATGACACGGAAACGGTGCCCTCATTGATGGCTTCGGCCATGATGTGGGAGTGGCAGTCGATGATGCCGGGCATGACGAACTTGCCGGCTCCGTCAATGACTTTGGCTCCGGCCGGGGCGAGGACCTTTTCTCCGAGGGCTGCGATTTTGCCGCCCTGGAGGAGGATGGAGCCTTTGACGGTGCCGTTGGTGATGGTGAGGATGGTGGCGTTCTGGATGAGAACGGTGTCATTACCTGAAGCCGCACTCTGCGCGGCGAGTTTCGTCAGGAACGGGGTTGCCACCGGGGCGGCGAGACTGATTAAGAGCGTACGGCGATTGATTCTCACTGGACTGGACCTCCGCGTCCACCGCCACGTCCGCCGAAGTTGGGGCGGGCCGGGGCGTCTTCGACGGGGGGCTCATAGCGGCCTCCATCGACGAAAACGTACTTTACTTTGGTGCTGGTGGCGAAGAGGTCGCCGTCAGCGATGACGAGATTTGCGATTTTGCCTTTTTCGATGCTGCCGATGCGGTCAGAAACTCCGAAGATTTCGGCGGGTGAGAGGGTGAGGGCACGGAGGGCAGCGGCGGGGTCGAGGCCGGCGTCGATGGCTTTCTTGACGGCGGCTTTGATTTCGCGAGGGGTGGCGACGCCATCGGAGTAGAAGGCGAATTTGATGCCGCCTTTGGCGAGGGCTCCGGCTGCGGTGGGGGCTTTGTCTCGAAGTTCGAGAATGCGCTCGGCTTCATCGAGGGTGGGGTCGGAATCGGCCACTTTTTCGGGGTAGCGGAGGCTGACGAGGACGGGAGTTCCGGCCTGTTTGAGGACGTCAATGGAGCGCCAGGCCTCATGGCCGCCGTAGAGGATGGCGTTGACCTTGAGTTCCTTCGCGAAGGTGATCATGCGTTCGACTTCGACGTTGCGGGTGGCGGGGAGCAGGATGCGTGGGCTGGCGAGGACACCTTCGAGAGCGCGATCGTAAGCGGGGCGCTGGAGGCCTTGCGGGTGCTTCTCGTAGATGGACTTGCCGAGCTTGTAGCGGTCGGCGTCGAGATAGAGCTGGCGGATGTACGCGATGGTGCCCATGAGGGAGCCGGGGTAGCTGCGGAAGCCGGCGGTGCGGAGGGAGATGTGCTGGCCGACGGCATCGGCGAGGACCATGTCACCGGCGCGTTCACCGGCGAGGTTGATGACGGAACCTTGCCCCGAGAAGATGCTGCCGGTGGGGAAGGTGACGGCGGAGGTGAAACCACCGTTGCGATTGGCTTCGATGGAGCGGTCGTTGGGAAAGAGCTGGTCGGCGGCTTTGATCCAGGAGGCGGTGGAGGGGCGGTCTTCGGGGCCTCGGGACTGGGTTTGTGGCTGTTGGGCAACGGGGGCAGGGGTGGGGGCGGTGACGACGATGCCGCCGCGTCCACCACCGCCGCCGCGTCCGCCGGCTGCGGCGGGGGCTGCGGTTGCGGGGGTGTTGGTGAGGCCCCAGTTGCTGAGGCCGTCGATGAGGCCGGGGTAGATGGTGAGACCTTTGCAGTCGATGACCCACCCGTCTTTCGGGGCGGGGAGGTTGGCTCCGACGGCTTCGATGAGGCCGTCACGGACAATGACGGTGCCGTGTTCGAGGGCGGGACCGGAGACGGGGACGACGCGGGCGTCCTGGAGGACCCAGGTGCCTTTGGATGGGGCCTGGGCGTGGAGGTGGGGCGTGGCGAGCGCGAGGGGTGCCAGCAGTAGCATTGCAGGGCGTAGTCGCCAGAGGGCTGAGAATGGTTTGGTCATGATTTCGTGCATGTCCTTGAAAGGTGCGTGGTTCCGACGAAGGGGGCGGTTTGGGCCTGGTTGCGCCTTCTGGTGGTCAAAATATTATCGCAATGGTAGCAAGTATTGCGTGTAAATGCTTCGGCGGGGAGGCATGCTGGCGTACGCTTCTGCCTGGAAGCACTGGAATTGGGAAGCGGGAGGCTTCGGGTTGACTTGGTTGTACAGGCGCAGTTCTGGTGCGGTTGTTACGGTCGGGGCGTATGCGGTGACGTTTTATGCAGCTTTTGGCATGGTGGCTGGGGTGACGGGCGGGAATCTGAAGGCTCCGTGCCAGCGTTCGGAGTTGTCCCAGCGGTTGAGGCGGTAGAAACGGGCAGATTCGAGGGCTTCGCGGCGTTTGATGGCGGCGATTAGATTGGTGGGTGTAAAAACGAAGCCACGGACATTCAGGGGCTGGTCGTCGCAGAGGTCTTCGTTATTCATAACGGATTGGCAGAGAAGGAGTTCTGCTTCTTCGCGGGCCTGGGCTTCGGCGAGTTGTCGTGCCTGCTGGAGCTCGTGGAGGCGCTTTTCGTTGAGGGCGATGAGGCGACGGACGCGGGCTTCGTAGAGGGTGATGTTGGTGAAGCCGGGGTGTCCGTCGCGCCAGGTTTGGGCCTGGGTGATGGCGGCTTCGGTTTCGGGGGAGTCGGTGCCGGTTTCGCCGGCGTGCTCGTGGTGGCCGAGGCCGTAGGTGTTGTA
>CAMATG010000707.1 GCA_945860645.1 Candidatus Sulfopaludibacter sp. SbA3
CGGGGTTGCCGGTGCCCCAGTAGAGGAGGTTGGTTTCGGGATCGTAGGCGCCGGTGACCCAGGTGGCGGCGGAGCCCCGCTTGTAGCTTTCACCGGCCCAGGTTTTGGCTTCGGGTTCGCCGGCGGCGGGGACTGTCCAGAAGCGCCAGGCGAGTTTGCCGGTTTTGGCGTCGTAGGCATCGAGGAAACCGCGGATGCCGTATTCGCCGCCGGCGATGCCGATGATGATTTTGTCTTTCACGGCGAGCGGGGCGACGGTGATGGAGTGGCCGGTTTTGTTGTCGGCGACGGTGACGTCCCAGCGGACGGCGCCGGTTTTTGCGTCGAGGGCGACGAGGTGAGCGTCGACGGTGCCAACGTAGACGAGGTCTCCCAAGATGGCGACGCCGCGGTTGACCTGGCCGCAGCAGACGCGGACGTCATCGGGCAGGGTGCGGCGGTATCGCCAGATGACGCGACCGGTGCGGGTGTCGAGGGCGGTGACGTGGGAGGGCGCCTCAGAGATGTACATGACGCCATCGACGACGAGGGGCGTGGTTTCGAACTTCTGGAGTGAGTTCGATTGGTAGACCCAGGCGGGGGTGAGCTTGGCGACGTTCTGATCTGTGATTTGCTTCAGGGGAGAGAAGCGGTGGCCGGCGAAGTTGCCGGAGTAGGTGAGCCAGTTGCCCGGCTCCTTTTCGGCATTGAGGAGGCGCTGGTGGGTGACCTGAGCAAGGAGGGGAAGGGAGAGGAGCAACAGGGCGAGTCTCATTGGGCACCTTTTTCGTTGGCCAGGAAGGCGACGAGGTCGTTCAATTCGGTGTCGGTCAGTTTGCCCTGGTAGGCGGGCATGTTGGTTTTCTTTTCCTGAGTGATTTGGGTGATGTCGGCTTTCCAGAAAGACTGGGGGTTGCCGGAGAAATCGCGGAGCTGGATGGAGTAGGTGTCTTCGTTGAGACGAATGCCGCGCATGGTTTTGCCGGCTTTGGTGGTGAGTTGGACGAGGCGGAACTGATCGGGCACATCGGCGGCGGGGTTGACGATTTTGGCCTTCAGGTGGGCGGCGCCTCGGCGGGCGCCGATGCCGGTGAGGGACGGGCCGATGCGACCGCCTTCGTTGCCGAGGGCGTGGCAGCTGAGGCAGGCGCCTTTGGATTTGAATACCTGGGCGCCGGCTTGCGCGTTGCCGGTGATGGGCGCGGATGGCACCTGGCCGAGGGAGTGGACGAAGGCCGCGGTTTGCCAGAGTTCTTTGGCGTCCATTAAAGAACCGGGCATTTCGGTGTCAGGGATGCCGTAGCGGATGATGCGGTAGAGTGAGCGATCGGCGGCGGCGCGGGCGAGGGTGGGGACGGCGAGATTGGCCCCTTTGCCGCCATCGCCGGAGGGGCCGTGGCAGCCGGCGCAGCGGCCCATGTAGAGGCGCTTGCCTTGCTCGATATCAGCCGCGGTGGTGTGCGGGTTTTTGTCGGGGATGTCGAGGGGTTGTTGGAGTTGAAAGAGCAGGAAGGGGGCGAGCCAGAACATGGGCACTCCTATTCAGATAGGGAGTTAGTATATATTTTTTGGTCCCTGTGTTGGGGACCGTTTACTCTGTTGTTATGGCGCTGACTAAGAAAACGAAGACCAAGGAAGTCGTCGTGCCGGTGGATGAATCGGACAAGGTGGACGAGTATCTGGCGGCCGTGCCGGAACCGGCCAAGGGGACGTTGACGGAGCTGCGACGGATGATCAAGGAGTTGGTGCCTGAGGGGACGACGGAGCGGATCGCCTACGGGATGCCGACGTTTTTCTATAAACGCGGACTGGTGGGATATGCGGCGTTTGACAAGCATTGCGGGTTTTATCCGATGAACCCGGATGTGATTGTGAAGTTCGCGGTGGAGTTGGCGAAGTATCCGACGTCGAAGGGGGCGATCCGGTTTCCACTGGGGACGCCGTTGCCGGTGGCGCTGGTGCGAAAAATGGTGATGACGCGGGTAGCGGAGAACGAGCGGAAGGGGTAGGGAGTGGGTCGTTGCGCATTAGTTTTTGCGCGCTGGTTCTCTGTTTGAAACGCTAACCCCCCGGGATACACAACACGAGTGGGCTGCCGGTGATCTGTTGATTTGATTGCCCGATGAACCCGTTCCTGATTCAACGAATCGCCACTATCGGCGGCTCGTACTTTATCGAAATATACCGACTCGTTTCCCGGGGAAATCACCATGAGCAATATCTCTGACAAGCATCAGAAACTCGGCGGCGCCAATGGCCCGCTCGGCGCCGCCACCGGCGCCGAGACTGCGGCCATCTGGGGTGGCCTTACACAGGCCTACCAGCGAGGGCAGATCTTCTTTCACGCCGATACGGGAGCCCACGCTCTCGCCGGTGATGTTCTGGCGGCCTTTCTCTCCGCCGGAGGTGTTGCGGACTTCGGTTACCCGCTCGAAGACGCCGTGTCCATCGCCGGTGGGCAGGCTGCGTACTTCGAGCGCGGATGCGTGTGGACCGGGCCGCAGGGGACGTTCGATTGCCACCTGAGTGCGCCGCTGATCGGGCACCCGTCCATGCTCAATCCGTCCAGTCCCGCCACCGGCGTCAGCGTCCAATTCAGCCCCGCTTCCATCCCTTCGGAGGTGGCCGCCGCGCTATGGCAGAACCGGATCCTCCTGCAAGCGACGGGAAGTCCCGCTCAGGCGCTCGCGCTGTCCCTGCAAAGCGGTGCATTCGTCATTGCACCAAATGCCGGCGCGTTGCAGAACCGGCGACTCTACAATCTGGCCTTTCGTCGCTCCGACGGCACCACGGCCGTCATCGCCCCGCACGCCTTCTACGCCAGGGAATCCTGGAGCAATTTCGGCCTCATCCATGCCACCGATATTCACGTCAGCCGCCGGCTGGAAACCTATCGCCAACGGCTGCTCGACGGTGCGCAACCGGAGGGCGCGACCCTGTTCGAGTGCGCGAACGACCGTCTGCGGGACATGATTCGCGGCGCCAACGCGCTCTATCGCGCCGGGTCGCTCGACCTGGTCCTGATGACTGGCGATCTGGTGGACTTCGAGCTCGAAACGGACGACGATCCCAACGGACTCGGCAACTACAAACTGTTGCGGGATCTGTTACTGGGCAAGGATGCGTCTTCAGACCCGGCGGTGGCCAGCGAGGAGCTTCTCGTTCCTGTTTTTACCATTCTCGGCAACCACGACTATCGAAGAAACCCCTACAAACTGTTCGCCAGCGTCGAGATCCTGGGTGGGGGAGTGAAGGCGGTCGATCAATACGAGAACCACAATCTGATTGAAGAAGACGCCTTTGTGCTGCAAGGCCGTCGTAAGATCAGCCTCTCTCCCGGGGAAGCGCTGGAGATGATTCGAGTGGACGAGAAGCAGAAGCCGTATGTCCGATCGATCAACGCCCAGCGGTCCTACGTCCTGACGCTGGGTAAAAACCGGATTGTGATGCTGGATACGCGCTTCGACGCGGGATTGCCCAAAGCCCTTCTGTCGGACGATACGGGCGTGTTGGATAACGGCGCCCTCGCCGGACTCTCGTTCGACGACCTCCTGCAACTGAAATCCGGGTCGCCCAATCTCGTCGGCATTGTGAACTCCAGCCTGGAACTGCTCAAGGGCGCGCTCTCGGAGGCTGCGGGCGGGGGCGCGGTGATCGTCGGCGTGCATGCCCCGCCCATCGACATTGTTGGAGGAGAGTATCCCTGGTATTTCCGCGAGACGCTGCGCACGCGTCCCGAAGTGGTTCAGGAAGTCACCGGGTTTCTGAACCGCCATCAATCGACGCTACCGGGCACCGATCCGAAAACTGTTTCGAAGTTTAATCCGGACTGGCTCCCCA
>CAMATG010000708.1 GCA_945860645.1 Candidatus Sulfopaludibacter sp. SbA3
CCTGGAATGCACCGGCGAAGTGCCGTTCCGCCAGGTTTATATCCACGGCCTGGTGCGCGACGCCGAACGCCAGAAAATGTCGAAAACCAAGGGGAACGTCATCGACCCCTTGGCCGTCACCGAGAAGTACGGGACCGACGCCGTGCGCATGTCGCTCGTGCTCGCCGCGCCCCCCGGCACCGATATCATCGCCAGCGAAGATCGCATGCAGGCCGCCCGCGGCTTCGCCAACAAGATCTGGAACGCCGCCCGCTTCCTGTTCCTGAACCTGGAACGCGCGGGCGCCGAACCCTGGGCGCCGGAGGAAAAAACTTCCTACCTGCCCGAAGCCATCGACGGCACCGTGCCGCTCGAAGACCGCTGGATCTTCTCCTCGCTCAACACCTGCGCCGGAGAGGTCAACAAGGCCATCTCCACCTACCGTTTCCACGAAGCCGCCAACATTTTGTGGCACTTCTTCTGGGACGATTTCTGCGATTGGTACATCGAAATCAAGAAGCTCCGGTTCAAAGAAGGTTCGGGCCTGGACGCCAACTGGCGCAACATCCTCACCGTCTTCGAAACCTCGCTGCGCCTGCTGCACCCGGCCATGCCCTTCATCACCGAAGAGCTCTGGCAGCGCCTGTGCGCCGGTCGTCCGGGGCGCCCGGCGTCCATTTCGCTCGCCCAGTTCCCGCAGTACGACGAGGCCGTCCACGACGCCGAAGCAGAGAAGTCGTTCGCCCTGTTGCAGGAGATCATCAGCGCCGCGCGTAACCTGCGTGCCGACGCCAAGCTCGATCCCAGGCAGCAGTTGGACGCCTATATCTACTGCGAAGGCGCGGTGGCCGAACTGACGAACGTGCAGAAGGAGTCCATCGAACGGCTCGCCAACGTGACGTTGCAGGTGGCGACTCCCGCCGCCGAACGCGCCCGCGGCGCCAAGCGTTCGACGCCCGAATTCGATCTCGTCCTCTCCGTCCCCGCGGCGCAGATGGAGAAGCAGCGCGACCGTCTGGTGAAGGAAATCGCGAATCTCGAACAGGTCATCGCGAACTCGGAAAAGCAGTTGTCCAACGAGGATTTCCTGAAGAAAGCACCGGAAAAAGTGCTGGCAACCTTGCGCGACAAACTGGCCGACTACAAGGCCCAGTTGGACAAGAGCAAACTAGCCCTGGAAGAAATGTAATGGATTTCGACATTCACCACCCCGAAGTATTGGACGCGGTTCGCCGCGCGCTCGCCGAAGACATCGGCACCGGCGACATCACCACTAACGCCACCGTCGACGCCAACCTCATGGCCACCGGCCGCTTCATCGCGCGCCAGCCCATGACCGTCTGCGGCGTCGAGCTGATCGAACTGGTCTTTGCGGAACTGGGCGGTGTCGATTTCCTGGGAACCCACATGCATAGCGGCGAACGGGCGGCCGCGGGCGATGTCCTGGCCACCGTTCGCGGCAAAGCGCGCACGCTGCTCACCGGCGAACGCGTCGCGCTGAACTTCCAGCAACGCCTGAGCGGCATCGCCACGATGACCCGCAAACATGCCGACGCCGTCGCCGGCACCGGCTGCAAAATCCTCGATACCCGCAAGACCACGCCCGGCCTCCGCCGCCTGGAAAAATGGGCCACCGTCTGCGGCGGCGCCACCAATCACCGCATCGGCCTCTTCGACGCCGTGCTCATCAAGAACAATCACATCACCGCCGCCGGTGGCGTGCGCCAGGCGCTGGAGCGCGTGCGCTCGGCCGGCGTGCCGCACGGCGTCGCCGTTGAAATCGAAGTCCGCACCCGCGGCGAACTCGAAGAGGCGTTGACGTTCAACGCCGATCATCTTCTGCTCGATAACCTCACCCCCGACGAAGCCTCCGAATGGATCGGCTTCATCGCCGGCCGCGCCAAAGTGGAACTCTCCGGCGGCATGCGCCTGGAAAAACTGCGCGAATACGCCAGCACCGGCGCCGACTACATCTCCGTCGGCGCGCTCACCCACTCCTCCATCGCGGTCGACATCAACTTCCGCGTGTCTTTAGAAACGGCATGAATTTCGATGTAGCCCGCGTCCGCGCCGCGCTGCCCGGACGCCGCGTGGACTATCACGACACGCTCGATTCCACCATGACCGCCGCCGCGGCCATCCGCACGCCAGGCACCATCGTCATCGCCAATGAACAGACGGCCGGCCAGGGGCGCCACGGCCACGCTTGGCACTCCGAACCCGGCAGCGGACTCTATTTCACCATCGTCCTCGCCCCGCGCCTGTCCATGGAACTGCTGCCCGTTGTCACCCTCGCGCTCGGCCTCGCCGTGCAGGAATCCATCGCCCAGGTCTGCAACGTGCAGGCCGATCTCCGCTGGCCGAACGATCTGCTCATCGGCCCGCGCAAATGCGCCGGCATCCTCACGCAGCTCGATGGGGACCGCGTTCTGGCCGGCATCGGCATCAACGTCAACCACGCTTCCCTGCCCCCCGATCTGGCCGCCATCGCCACCAGCCTGCGCCTCGTCACCGGCCGCACGCACGAGCGAGAAGAGCTCCTCTGCGCCCTCGCCGGTGGTGTGGACCGCATGGTCAGCCTGCTCGAAACCGATGGCGCGCAGCCCGTGCTGGCGCTGTTCACCGCGCAATCCAGCTACGCCCGCGGCCGCCGCGTGCAGGTCGATCTCCCCGGCAAACCGCTCGTCGGCACCACCGCCGGTTTGACCCCCGACGGCTATCTGTTGCTCGATGGCGACGACGGCCGGCGCCACACGATCTTAGCCGGCGGCGTCCGGCCGGAGAACTAACTCATGCTCCTCGCACTCGATGTCGGCAACACCAACATCACCATCGGCGCTTTTCAAAACGCCGAACTCATCGGCCGCTGGCGCCTCCGCACCATTCGCGAACAGACCGCCGACGAGTGGGGCATTCTGCTCCGCAATATCTTCTCGCTCGCCGGCCTCGATCTCCATGGCGTCCACGGCATCATCATCTCGAGCGTCGTGCCCGTCATCAACAACATGCTCGCCGAAATGGTGCGCAAGTACTTTCACCGGGAAGCCTTCTTCGTCACCGCCGATACCGATCTCGGCATCAAAGTCCTCTACGATAACCCGCGCGAAGTCGGCGCCGATCGCGTCGTCAACGGCGTCGCCGCCTGGCAACTCTACGGTGGCCCATCGGTGGTTGTCGACCTCGGCACCGCCATCACCTTCGACGTCATTTCCCCCAAAGGCGAGTATCTCGGCGGCGTCATCTGCGCCGGCATCGGCATGGCCATCAGCGGCCTGTTCTCGAAGACCGCGCTGCTGCCGATGGTGAACTTCACCGCGCCCGAAAAACTCATTGGCACCAACACAATGGGCAGCATTCAGAGCGGCCTCTACTACGGCTCGCTCGGCATGATCGACGGCATTCTCGAACGCCTCGTCGCCGAACTCGGGCCCGAGACAAAACTCATCGCCACCGGCGGCAACGCCACGTTGATCCAGGAAGGCTCGCGCCTCATCCAGCATGTCGATGAGGACCTCACCCTCACCGGCCTGCGCCTCATCTGGGAGCGGAACAACGCATGAGCGAAGAAAGCTGGGCAGGCACTTACTTCAATTACTTCACCGAAATCGAGGAACACTTCCAGCGCGCCCGTGGCACCAGCCTGTTCCTCATGTCTCCGCTCGATTGGGCGCTCGTCGAAGGCTGGAAGAACACCGGCGTGCCGCTCGAAGCCGTGCTGCGCGGCATCGATGATGCCTTTGAGAAATACAACGCCCGCAAAAAGAAAACCGCGCAGCAGGTGAATTCGCTCTCCTATTGCGCGCAGGCCGTCACCAAGGCCGCCGAAGAAATTCTCAACAA
>CAMATG010000709.1 GCA_945860645.1 Candidatus Sulfopaludibacter sp. SbA3
CAGTACCCCGTCAATCACGCTGAAGATGGCTGTGTTGGCGCCAATTCCCAGCGCCAGGGTTACGACCGTGGCCAGCGTAAAGAACGGCGTCCGCCCCAGCCGGCGCAGCGTAAATTGGAGGTCGCGAAAAAGTTCAAACACAAAACTACTACGCACCGCTCCACCAAACGTTCCGCCCAATCGTGACAATCTTCCCCGCCATCCGCTAGAGAGCGGCTAGGAGCGAGCAAGCAAGAAACGAGAAGCAAGCAAGGGGGCGAAGGAAAGGGACAAAGCAAAACGGGCGAAAGGAAAGAGGCGAAAGAACAGCGGCGAAAGAACAGCGGCGAAGGAAGAGCGGCGAAAGAAAAGGGAAATCCCCCTAGTCCGACCCACCTTCCGGTGCCTGGCACCGGGCCTGTCCGACGCAACCACCCCGACCGAAACTCTCTCCCCGTGTGCCAGGCACCCCGGGAATGGTAAGCAAGGAAGCAGGAAGCAAGGAAAGTGGAAGCAAGGAAACAGAAAGCAAGCAATGGAACCCCGCAAACCCCCACCAACCCATCCCCCAAATTAGCCTGACCACAATCCCCCGCCATTCGCGCCTGAACCAACAGCGGACCCAACATGACCAACTTCATCTACGCCGGCCTCGCCATCAACGCCGTCTTCCTCATCGCCCTCTACGCCCTCAACACCACCAGCATCCTAAGCGACTTCCACCGCGAAGCCAACTGGCTCCTCGCCCTGCTCGCCATCTGGGTCCTCGGCGCGTTTCTCTTCCAGCGCATCGGCTGGACCTGGCTCGCGGCGGCCATGTCCTGGTTCACGGCCATCCTCCTGCCAGCCATCACCCTGGTCGGCGTCTTCTTCCTAGGCTGGGTTACCCAGACTTTCAAAGGCCCGGGCGCCTTCCGCTAACAAATAAAAAAGGCCACGCCCAAAAGCGTGGCCCTTCCAACAAACCAGAATTAATCCTTCAAAAACTGCTTAATCGCCCGTACCGCCTGCCGAGTCCGATGCGGATTCTCAATGAAGGAGAACCGCACATACCCCTCGCCTAACGGCCCAAACCCAATCCCAGGACTCACCGCCACCAGCGCCTTCTCCATCAAAAGCTGCGCAAATTCCAAAGAAGTCAAATGCCGGAACTTCTCCGGAATCCGCGCCCACAGGAACATCGACCCCTTCGGCGACTCCACCGGCCACCCGGCCGCATTCAACCCCGCCACCAGCACATCGCGCCGATGCTCGTACACATCGCGAATCTTGATGGTCTCTTCCTCGCACTCCCGCAGCGCCACGATCGAGGCGATCTGAATCGGCTGAAACGTCCCGTAATCCAGATAGCTCTTAATCCGCGAAAGCGCATAAATAATCTGAGCGTTGCCCAGACAATACCCCACGCGCCAGCCAGCCATGTTATAGCTCTTGGACATCGAGAAGATCTCAACCGCGATATCCTTCGCCCCCGGAACTTCCAGAATCGACGGCGGTTTATACCCGTCAAACCCCAGATCGGCGTAAGCAAAATCGTGAACAATCCACGACCCATGCTCCTTCGCCGACGCTACTATCTAAATCTAACGCAAAAACTATTAAGTCTGTCCTCTACCACATTTCGAACAGAATTTTGCTTCATCTTGAATTTCAAGGCCGCACCCGCTGCAAAATCTTGGCGGTTGCGAGACTCCGACTGCCGTGGACTGTGCGTTTGTGGCGGGGATCTGCCGCAACGCTATCGGCGGTTCCATTGGCTGCTGAGGTGGACCTTGTAGCGCAGGTAGAGGCTGTGTTTGGCCAGCCATGACATGAGGTGGCAGCATTGCCAGGAAACGATGAGCCGACACACCCGCCGCTTCAGTGTATTGAACGGATACCTGACTTCCCCCATTGATTGGGCTAACGGTTACGACTAGGGTGTGAAACTGGCGCGCTTTCTTGACCACCAAAACGTAAAAGATAATTCCAGGGACGATGCATACCAAGAAACCGAGGAACATGAGTAGTATCATGAACCAAGGCACAGGCGGCTGGCCCTGAAACGTTGCTACTCGGGCGGACTGGCTGACAGGCCGCAAGTTCTCGGTGGAGAAGAAATGAACAGCCCTGACGAGCACTTCTTCGCCGGGCAGCGAAGTTACACCCTGTCTTACCATAGTACTCATTTTTGTTATTAATGAGCCTATGTCCTCGTGTTGGTTTTGTCAAGCAATAAGTCCACACCGATGTGCTGCCAAGGTGTGTAAATCGTTTCTACTTTCGTATTGTGGCCAACTGCCCCAACTGGAGCAATGATCCTGGCGTCGACGCCGACAGAAGCTGACCGCACAAGGAGCGACAGTGATGTGATCACGAAGCCGCCTTGACCGGAATCCTCGACCGAGCGAAAAAACTAATCCTTCAAAAACTGCTTAATCGCCCGCACCGCCTGCCGAGTCCGATGCGGATTCTCAATAAACGAGAACCGCACATACCCCTCACCCAGCGGCCCGAACCCAATCCCCGGACTCACCGCCACCAGCGCCTTCTCCATCAAAAGTTGCGCAAATTCCAAAGACGTCAAATGCCGGAACTTCTCCGGAATCCGCGCCCACAGGAACATCGACCCCTTCGGCGACTCCACCGGCCACCCCGCCGCGTTCAACCCCGCCACCAGCACATCGCGCCGATGCTCGTACACATCGCGAATCTTGATTGTCTCTTCCTCGCACTCCCGCAGCGCCACAATCGAGGCGATCTGAATCGGCTGAAACGTCCCGTAATCCAGGTAGCTCTTAATCCGCGACAACGCGTAGATGATCTTCGCGTTGCCCAGACAATACCCCACGCGCCACCCAGCCATGTTGTAGCTCTTGGACATCGAGAAGATCTCAACGGCGATATCCTTCGCCCCCGGCACTTCCAGAATCGACGGCGGCTTATACCCGTCAAACCCCAAATCGGCGTAAGCAAAATCGTGAACAATCCACGACCCATGCTCCTTCGCCAACGCCACGATCTCCTTCATGAAATCCAGATCCACGCACGTCGTCGTCGGATTATGCGGAAACGAAATGAGAATAACCTTCGGCTTCTTCGCACCGCTCGCATACAGGTCTTTCAACCCCTGCAAAAACGTCGCCGCGTCCGGCATCGGCAACATAATCGCCTCGCCCTCGGCCATAATCACGCCGTACTGGTGAATCGGATACGCCGGGTTCGGCGACACCACGGCGTCGCCCGGCGCGATGATCGCAAACAGCAAATGCGCAATCGCGTCCTTGGCGCCAATCGTGACAATCGCTTCCTTCTCCGGGTCCAGCTCCACGCCGTAATTCTTCTTGTACCGCTTCACAATCTCGTTGCGAAGCTGCGGAATCCCGCGCGACATGGAATACCGGTGGTTCTTCATCTGTCGCGCCGCTTCGACAAGCTTATCGACGATGATCGTGGGCGTTTCCCCGTCCGGGTTGCCCATGCCGAAGTCCACCACATCCTGCCCTGCTGCTCGTGCCTTTGCCTTCAGCTCGTTGATCACGGCGAAAACATAAGGGGGCAACTTGGCGATGCGGTAGAACTGCTCGGTTTCAGACATGGGTGTAGTGTTTATCCTCTTTGGGTGGTAATAAAGGGCCGATCTTTATGCGGGGACGGCTTCTGTTGCCGCTTCCGCGATCTGCTCTTTGAATTTGCATTCCTTGTTCGGGCACTGTGCGAACACGCCCGCTTTCAGGAATTTCTCGATGAGATGGTTGCTGCCGCAGTCCGGGCACTTGCGGTCAATCGGCTTGCCCCAGGCGACAAACTCGCACTTGGGATACTTGTTGCAGCCGTAGAACGTC
>CAMATG010000710.1 GCA_945860645.1 Candidatus Sulfopaludibacter sp. SbA3
GATGATCGGCACGACGGAGTGCGCGGCGGGGGGATTGTCGACCGGAGCTTGCCCGAACTATAACCGGCCGGTGGTGATCAAGCGAATGATTGTGGGCAACACAACGCTGTATACGACGACGTTTGGGACGCCGACGCCATCGCTGATTCAGAGCGACGGGACCATTTCGACGACGAACTATTTGAACGATACGAGTGTGCGGGCCGACGCGTTTACGGCGGTGATGACGCTGAACGCAGGAGAGTTTGCCTATGTGTCGGAGGCTTACTTCAAGACACCGGAAATCGACATGCCAGGATTTCGAGATAACACCTATGTCTACCAACGGAATATCTTTTAAGGGCGGCGTGCGGCGGCGGCGCGAGGCGCGCGAGAGCGGGATGGCGGTGATGCTGACGGCGATCATGCTGCTGTTCACGATCCCGACGATCGGGCTGGCGATCGACGCGGGGCTGCTGTATGTGATTCGCGGCCGGTTGACGGCGGCGTGCGACGCGGCGTCGTTGGCGACGGCACGGAACTTGAACCTGGGGCAGACGTTGAGCGAGCAGACGGCGGCGGCGACGGTGCGCGGCAACGCGTTTTTCGGCGCGAACTTTCCGACAAGTTATCTGGGCACGACGGGCACGACGAAATCGATTTCGGTGGCCCAGACCAACATGAGCACACTGACGGTGACGACGACGGCGACGACGAATGCGCCCCTGTACTTTATGCGCCTGCTGGGCGGGACGACGGCGGTGGCCGGGGCGATCGGCAAGGCGTCGCGGCGGGACGTGAACCTGATGCTGGTGCTGGACCGATCCGGATCGATGACGGGCACGCCCTGCACGGACATGATTTCGGCGTCCAAGACGTTTGTCAATATGTTCGTCAATGGGCGGGACACGCTGGGCCTGGTGACGTTCGGATCCTCTGTCTATCTGGCGTATCCACCGTCGAACAATTTCCGGACGACGGGTTCGCTGCTGACCAGCGCGATCGACCCGATTGCATGCACCGGGGGGACCAATACCTCTGATTCCTACATGACCGCCTACAACCAGTTGGTGACGATTAACGAACCCATGGCGCTAAACATGATCGTTTTTTTCACCGATGGATACCCGACCGCCTTGACGGCGAATTTCCCGGTGAAAACGGTCTCCGACACCCGATACGGCGCGAGCGGACTGAGTTGTAACACAAACAGCCAGTGCACGGTTCCAAAGAGTACTTGTGTCGATGATAATGGGCGCGCTTCCACGCACGCCAGTTGGGGGGTATTTGCGGGGAAGATGGGCGCCATCGCCGCGGCGAGCCCTTCGGGAAACGCCACCGGCAATACGCTGGGGCTGATGACGCGGACCGCCACCGACTCGAGCTCCGGCGATCTGTTGCTGAGCGGCAGTGCAGTGAGCGGCTGCGCGATGGTGACTTCCTGGGCCCGTGCGCGTCAAGATCTGGCTTATGTCCCGGATACCGACATCAACGGCCTGTTGACGGCGGGGTACCAATCGGTCTCCAACTACCCGGGGAGCAATCCAACCTACAGCGGCAAGAAGCGGATTGACACGCCGATCAACATTCAGAGAATCGCCATGAATCTGGCCGACAACGCGGCGGCGACGGCGCGCGCCAACTCGACCATCAATGTAGTCACCTACACGATTGGCCTCGGGGGCAATGGAGGGGTGGACGATGTTCTGTTGAAACGGATGGCGAATGATCCGCTCTCTAACATCTACGACAACACCAAACCGGACGGACTGTATGTCTATGCGCCCAATTCGACGCAGTTGAACAGCGCCTTCGCGCGCATTGCGGGCGAGATCCTTCGGCTGGCACAGTAGGCAAGTGCGAAACGTGAAAACCCCGCACTGGGCCGGTGCGGGGTTTTCACGTTTATGGACGCGGATTGCCAAAACATTTTGAGCAAGAAATGTTTTGGTATAGTGTTGATATCCGTGCGTCCCGGGTTCGCACGTCCTGGAGGAATTATGCAGAGATCCGTCCTTTTCTCATTTTGTTTTGCCGGCCTGATGCTTGCTCCGGCCGCGCACGCGCAGACGCAGATGGCCTGTACGGCGAGTGCGCCGACACCAACAACCATGCGTTCCAGTGGTTTGACAGAGCTGGCAGGGGACCTCATCCTGACTTGCCGGGGCGGCACGCCCGTGACAGCGGGAGCATTCCCGGTGGTGAACATCAGTATCTTTTTCAACGCCGCCGTGAGCAGCCGAGTGACTGTTCCGGCGAGTGGCGCCAGCCCCGCGTTGACGGAGGCGGTACTGATCGTGGACACGCCGGCATCGGTCGACCAGAAGCCGTGTCTGACGCCCGCGGCGTGCCTCAACACCGATAACATTTTTCAGGGCCGGTATGACTCATTCAACTCCCTGTCCTGGCTGAACATTCCCGTCAATCCGCCGGGGCCGAATGCCGACCGCATTCTGCGCATCCGCAATATCCGGATGAATGCAACCAGCATCCCGTCCGGCGGCGGACCGGCGCTGGCGTTCGTATCGATCTCCGGGGCGCAGGTGAGCAGCACGCTGACCAATCCGCAGCAGACACTGGGCACCGTCCGGACCGGGGTGAGCTACGAGATCCGTTCGGCGACCGATGGCGCGCTGACCGGGCCGCTTTCGTTGACGGCCTGCAACGCCTATAACGTCGATCTGGCTAGCAACGCCGCAGCGGGCGCGTACAATACGGCGGGCGGCCGGACGATGATCGTCAAGTTCACGGAAGGATTTGCCAACGCATTCAAGCGCAGAAATCTGGGCACGACGGTGGCCGAACCGCAGATTGCTTTTTCGCAGGACAACCCGATTGGCTTCTACAACACGGAGAGCGGGTTTAACAATGTAACGTTCCCGGTAGTGAATGGTTGGAACCGGGTCGGCGTTGGAGACAGCGGTACAATTCTCCGCGCCGTGTTTACGAACATCCCGGCCGGCGCCCGGGTCTACGTCGGCTCCCGCGAGTTGGCGACTGGAAGCACGTTGGACGGGGCGGGGGTTCCGACGACGAAGGCTCGGCTGACGTCCACGCCGGGGGCGCCGTTCACGGCACTGGCGGCTGACAACCAGATCGATGGCGGCTTGAAACTGGTGCCGCCCAGTGGAGAAGTCTCCTGGGAAGTGCTGGAAACCGACGTCAACAACGGGGAAGCGGTTTCCTTCGCCGTCGTGATCGCCTACGGCAACAACCCGCAACCGGCGGCTAACACGATTTCCACCTCCGGCGGGTTTGGGCCGCAGAGTTCGGCGGCGACGGCGACGACGGCCGATTCCATCCCGCGGTACCTCGGCCTTACCGGTCCGATTCCGATGGTGTCCCTGAACGTCTGCCGCACCACGCTGTTGTTCCAGTTCATCACCAACCAGGCCGGCTTCGATACGGGGGTTTCGGTGAGCAACACGTCGAGGGACACGTTAACCACTTCGCCACAAACCGGGCGGTGTACGGCAACGTTCTTCCCAACCCCGTTCAACGCGACGACGCAGGCGCAGTTTCCGGTGCTCTCTTCGCCGACGCTGGCCGGCGGTGAACAGTGGACGTTCACGGTGTCTGGCGCGCGTGTCGGCTTCCAGGGCTACATGATGGTCGGGTGCGACTTCCAGTTCGCACACGGCTATGCGTTCATTAGCGACTTCGGCAGCAAGAACCTGGCGCAGGGCTACCAGGCGCTGGTGATTCCGGACCGTGCGCGGCTGGCCGACCCGATGACGACAGCCGGCGCCGGCAGCGGCGAACAGCTGATTCACTAACCGCCTCCGCAGGCAATTCCAGGCGACAGCCGGGAATATGGGCTCA
>CAMATG010000711.1 GCA_945860645.1 Candidatus Sulfopaludibacter sp. SbA3
CCGCTCTACCATGCGCTGCTCGGTTTTGCCCTGCCGGAGCCAGCCCTCCAACGTCTTCAGTTCCTCGTCCGTCAGGCGAAACGTCGCGGGAAGTCGGCGCATTGCGCCAGAATGACACAGTACGCTAACTAGTGCAACTAGGTACTAGATCCCCATCGGGACCAGAAACTCCTCCCGCAAAATCTCCCCTGGATGTACCGTTTCTACGGTCACTTTCATGGCAATTCCACCCTCCTCGCTCAATGGTAGCCCGTGTGATCGACATTGAACGGGTAGCCGTTGTCCCACCCTGCCTGCCGCAGCGCCCGCTGCAGAACTTCCGCCCATCCCCCACCCACCAGCTATACTTAAAGAAATGCAGGAGATGAGCCTCTTCTGGCTGCGCGTAGCCGCCGTTCTCTACTCCGCCGGCCTCATTTACGTACTGGACTTCCTGCTCCGCCGCAGCTCCGTCCTTTACCGCCCGGCGATGGGCGCCTTCTCCGTCGCCGCCGTCTTCCACTTCGTCGCCATCGTCGAACAGTCCATGGCCAACGGCCACCTCGCCGCCCAGGACTTCCACCAAACCGTCACCCTCCTCGCCCTCGTCCTCGCCATCGTCTTCCTCGTCGTCAACTGGATCTACGACTTCTCCTCCCTCGGCCTCATCGCCTTCCCCATGGTCGCCCTGCTCACCGCCCTCGGCACCACCGCAAACTCGTTAAACACCCCCTGGCCCAACTCCGGCCTCCGCGACGCCGGCCTCCTCGCCCACGTCCTGCTCAACATCGGCGGCTTCACCTGCACCCTCTTCATGGCCCTCGCGTCCATCTTCTACCTCGTCCAGGAAAAACACCTCAAAACCAAACAACCATCGACTTTCTTCCACCGCCTCCCGCCCCTCCACACCCTCGATCAACTCGCCTCCCGCGCCATGATCGCCGGCTTCGTCTTCACCACCCTCGGCGTCATCGGTGGCTCCGCCTGGGCCTACATGGAGTCCGGCTCCCGCTGGATCGGCGAAGGCAAGGTGCATATCAGCCTCTTCACCTGGGCCTTCTATCTCGCCGTCGTCTACCTCCGCACCAACGCCGGCTGGCGCGGCCGCCGCGCCGCCTTCCTCGCCTTCTACGTCCTGCTCTTTTCAACCCTGACCTGGATCTCGCACGTGGGCCTCCGCCCCCTACTCGCCAAATGAAGCTCCACGTCACAGGCCTGAATCACCGGACCGCGCCCGTCGAGGTGCGCGAGCGCCTTGCCTTCGACGCCGCCTCCCTCCCCGACGCCCTGAAACATCTCCGCGGCTCCTCCGGCGTTCACGAATCCCTCATCCTCTCCACCTGCAACCGTGTCGAAATCGTCGTCGCCACTGACGAAAAAGAAAACGCCAACGACCGCATCGCCGGCTTCCTCCAACACACCAAACCCGGCTACCGTCTCGATTTCGATCGCCATCTCTACCACTTCGAAGACCGTGACGCCATCCGCCATCTCTTCCGCGTCGCCAGCTCGCTCGACTCCATGGTAGTCGGCGAACCCCAGATCCTCGGCCAGCTAAAAGACGCCTGGTCCCTCGCCAAGGAACAAGGCGTCCTCGGCCAGTTCCTCGATACCGTTCTCACCCGCGCCTTCAACGTCGCCAAACGCGTCCGCACCGAAACCACCATCGGCGAATCCGCCGTCAGCGTCTCCTTCGCCGCCGTCGAACTCGCCCGCGAAATCTTCGGCTCCCTCAACGGCTGCGGCGTCCTCCTCATCGGCGCCGGAAAGATGTCCGAGCTCGCCGCCCGCCACCTCCACCGTTCCGGCGCCAATCGCATCTTCGTCACCAATCGCACCCGCGCCCGCGCCGAAGAAATGGCGTCTCTCTTCAACGGCACCATCATCGATTACGACGCTTTCCAATCGGCGATGCCCGATATCGACATCGTCATCGCCTCCTCCGGCGCGCCCCACTACATCCTCACCGAAGCGCAGATGCGCCAGATCCGCGCCAAGCGAAAAGGCCGGCCCATTTTCCTAATCGATATCGCCGTCCCGCGCAATATCGAACCCTCCGTCAACACCCTCGAAAACGTCTTCCTCTACGACATCGACGATCTCGGCAAAGTCGTCGAACAAAATCGAAAAGGGCGCGAAGCCGAAGCCGCCGCGGCCGAACTGATCATCGGCGAAGAGGTAGATAAACTCGTCTCCCGCCTCAAGGAGCGCGAAGCGGTGCCCATCATCGTCGCCCTCCAGGATCACCTCGAACGTCTTCGCCAGGCCGAACTCCAACGCATGCGCGGCAAGCTCGGCGCCCTCTCCCCGCAACAGGAAGAAGCCCTCGAAGCCTTAACGAAATCTCTCATGGCCAAAATCGCCCACGGCCCCATCATGGAGATCCGCCGCAACGCCGGGAAGGACGAAGGCTGGCAGGTCATCGAGGAGGTGCGCCGCATCTTCAAACTGGAGAATCACGAATAGAATGAGCGAACTCGTCATCGGCTCCCGCGGTTCCAAATTGGCCCTCTGGCAGGCCAACCACATCGCCGCCCAGCTGCAGGCCAAAGGCCACACCACCCGCATCGAAATCATCCAAACCACCGGCGATAAAATCACCGACGTGGCCCTGTCGAAGGTAGGCACCAAAGGCCTCTTCACCAAGGAAATCGAAGAGGCGCTCCTCGCCGGCACCATCGATCTCGCCGTCCACTCGGCCAAGGACATGCCCACCGATCTGCCCGACGGCCTCGTTCTCTCCGCCTTCCCCGAACGCCAGGACCCGCGCGACGCCATCATCGGCGACATGCCCGAAAACGCCATCGTCGGAACCAGCTCTCTCCGAAGAGCCGCCCAGCTCAAAACCGCCCGCCCCGATATCGATATCCGCGACCTCCGCGGCAACGTCGATACCCGCCTCCGCAAACAGGCCGAAGGCCAGTACAACGCCATCCTCCTCGCCGCCGCCGGTTTAATCCGCTTGGGCTGGCAGGACCGCATCACCGAATACCTCGATCCTGCCGAATTCGTCCCCGCCGTCGGCCAAGGCGCCCTCGCCATCGAGACCCGCGCCGACGGCGGCATCGGCCACACCATCGTCGCCCAAATGGACGACCCGGAAACCCGCGCCCGCCTCACCGCCGAACGGGCAGCCCTAAAGGCGCTCGGAGGCGGCTGCCAGGTCCCCATGGGAGCCCATGCCATCCTCGACCAAGGTACCCTCAAAATCCACGGCATCGTTATCTCCCAGGATGGCCGCTATACCATTCGCGCCAAATCCGAAGGCCCTGCCAACGACGCGGAAAACATCGGCGCCACTCTCGGCCAATTCCTCCTCGACGCCGGCGCCACTCTATGAACGGCAAAGTCTACCTCGTCGGTGCCGGCCCCGGAGACCCGGATCTCATCACAGTCAAGGGCAGGGAACTGCTGGCTCTGGCCACCGTCATTCTCTACGACAATCTCGCCGCGCCGGAGCTAATTCCCCACCACGCCAAACGCGTCTACGTCGGCAAGAAAAAGTCGGACCACGCCATGCCGCAACAGGAGATCATCGAACTCCTGATCCAATACGCCCAAGCAGGCGAAACCGTCGTCCGCCTCAAAGGCGGCGACCCCTACATCTTCGGCCGCGGCGGCGAGGAAGTGGAGGCGCTCGCCGCCGCCGGCATCGAGTTCGAAGTCGTGCCCGGCGTCACCGCCGCCCTCGGCCTGGCTGCGTATACCGGCGTCCCCCTCACCCACCGCGACCACACCAGCTCCGTCACCTTCGTCACCGGCCACGACCCCGCCAAAATCGATTGGACCCGCGTCGGCCACGCCGAAACCCTGG
>CAMATG010000712.1 GCA_945860645.1 Candidatus Sulfopaludibacter sp. SbA3
CCGCCAGATGATTCAGCGCTACCTCGACGCCTTCCCCAAGGAACTCCCCAACCGCACCGATATCAACGAACGCGCCCTCAACACCAACGCCCCGCAGAACTTGAACGACGACAACGCCTCCGCCCGCCTCGATCAACAACTCACCGCCAAACACTCCCTCAACCTCCGCTACGCCTTCACCTCCCAGATCCTCGACGCCTTCCAACTCGTCGCCGGCCAGAACCCCGACACCACCACCCGCGCCCACACCGCGCAACTCTCCTGGGCCTTCCTCAAGTCCGCCCAAACCTCCATCCTCACCACCGCCATGTTCGACCGCGTCGGCTCCCTCCTCGTCCCCGAACCCAACGCCGTCGGCCCGCAAGTCAATTTCACCAACGTCATCACCACCCTCGGCCCCGGTTCCAACATCCCCATCGACCGCGCACTGAACCGGTTCCGCTACGGCACGGCCATGAAACAAACCAAGGGCCGCCACAACTGGTACGCCGGCTTCGATTACAGCCGCCGCCAGTTGAACGGCACCGAGGCCTCCAGCACCCGCGGCAATCTCTACTTCCGCAACGACCTCGGCCGCACCGTCATGGAGAACTTCCTCCTCGGCATTCCCAGCCGCTTCTCCGGCTCCGTCGGCAGCATCCACCGCGGCTTCCGCGGCCACGAATTCGCCACCTTCATCGGCGACGATTTCCGCGTCAACTCTCGCCTCACCCTCCACTACGGCCTCCGCCACGAAGCCATCACCGCCCCCACCGAAGTCAACGATCTCAACAAAATTCCCTACAACTGCGACTGCAACAACCTCGCCCCCCGCTTCGGCCTCGCCCTCCGCACGAAAGCCGGCGTCATTCGCGCCGCCTACAGCGTCCACTTCGGCGAAATCTTCCCCGTCACCTACTCTCAAATCCGCTACAACCCGCCGCTCAACACCAAGTTCGAAGTCCAAGTCCCCGACATCACCAAACTCCTCAGCCTGCTCAACATCCCGGCCGATCCCACCGCCCGCAGCACCTTCCTCTCCATCTCGCCGGACCTCACCACCCCCTACTCCCACCTCTACAGCGTCTCGATTGAAAACACGCTCGCCAAAGGCTGGAAGCTCCAACTCGGCTACGTCGGCAGCCGCGCTCACAAGCTGATGATGCTGCAGTACAACAACCGCTCCGTCGCCGTTCCCGGCATCCCGCAGAACACCGCCACCATCAACCAGCGACGGCCCGACCCGCGCTACTTCGACATCCGCAACGCCGTCAACGGGGCCCACGGCTACTTCGACGCCGCCCGCGTCACCCTAGTCCTCCCACGCTGGCACGGCGCCAGCCTGGAGACCTCCTACTGGCTCTCCAAAGCCATCGACACCGGCGCGTCGTATACCAACACCGCCACCGGCGACGACGGCCGCCAAAGCCAGTCGCAAACCGAAAAGAACATCTGGGCCGACACGAAGGCCGTCAGCAGCTTCGACCAGAAACACGCCTTCCTCGCCCGCGGTAGCTACGCCACGCCAAAGGTCAAATGGCTCGGGTCCTGGGACCTCAGCGGCGTCTGGCTCGTCAAAACCGGCACGCCGTTTAGCATCATCACCGGCTCGGACGCCCCGGGCTTCGGCAACGTCGATGGCGACCAGGGCGACCGTCCCAACATCATCGACCCTTCCATCCTCGGCCGAACCGTCGGCAACCCTGACACCTCCCGCGACCTGCTCCCCCGCTCGGCCTTCACCTACGTCCAGCCCTCGCAAGATCGCGGCAACATCGGCCTCAACACGTTCCGCAAAGCCGGTATCGCCAACGTCAACGCCAGCGTCTCCCGAAACTTCAACCTCGGGGGCGACCGCAAACTTCTATTCCGCTCCGAAGCCGTCAACCTCGGCAACACTCCGCAGTTCGCCCAGCCCTTCCCCGAGCTCTCGTCTCCCAACTTCGCCTTCATCACCAACACGCTCAACGACGGCCGCGCCATCCGCTTCCATCTGCGCTTCCAGTTCTGATTTGTCCAGACCACCGGTCACAGAACTTTCGAAGTCGTCGACGTCGAAAGGCCCCCAGGTAGCGTCCCCGTGCCCGGCGGTAGATTCACCGTCAGGCCAGGCGTATTGGCTCTCCAACTGATGAGCAGGAGCGTGCCGTTGCCGGCCCGCAGAGCAGTCACAATCGGAAACGACTCCCCCAGCCCAAGAGCGGGGACAGTGCTAATGAGCGGGCCTGCAACAACAGCCGGCAGCGTGGTAGCACCTGCTTCTCCGCCCGTCTGAGCGACCCGGCGGATAGCGCCCTCGCGCGTGACATCCCACGTGATCAACTTCAATGTGCCCGCTTCGGTGGTGATCGCCGAAACGAGGATCGATCGATCCCCGGACGATTGAACCGCCGTCAAAGAGTGCTGGCCGATCTTGCCGGCCTGTCCGGCGCTATCGCCGCGCCGTATCAGTTGGCCGTTCGGATCCAATTGCCAAAGGATGAGCTTCAGCCGGCCGTCGCCCGCGCGGACACTAATAGCAACCCGCCCGAGGTTGTCGATGCAGGCGCTAATGCCGCTCCTGGCATCGATCTCTCCGGCCTGACTCCCCGTATCCGACAGGCGGCGAATCACCCCGGCGGTAGAGATATCCCAGGCAATTAACAGCAGGCGCGAGTTGCCCGCGCGGACCGCCGTGACCACCTTATCGCCGGAGACCTTTACCAACTCCAGGGCACTGATTTCTCCCGCGGCGGATCCACTGTCGCCAAGGCGAGTCAACGTCCCGTCGGCGCCCAGCTTCCATGTGATCAGCAGGAGATTGCCGTCGCCATTTTGACAGGCCGTCACCAGGAGGTTGGAGCTCAGGGCCGTGACGGAAATCATTCGAGCGTTGCCGGCGAGTGAGCCGGAGTCTTTCGCCCGGGTAATTCCGCCATTGGCCGCCACACGCCAGGAAATCAGCAGCAGATTCCCTGCGCCGGTGCGGCAGGCGGTGACCACAAAAGCGCCCGCCTGCACCGCGTCGATGTCGGTGGCCTTTCCAGCCAGGCTCGAGCTATCTCCAGTACGGGTGATCGTTCCTGGCTCCTTGCTTCCAAGCAGAGCCGACCACGAGATCAGCAGCAGTTGCCCTGCCCCGCCCCGAACCACCGTCACCAGCCGTTTGGCGTCCAACCGCAGAAGCTTGACTGCGGAAGCCTCGCCCGCGACACCCGTCGTGTCCGCCTGGCGGGTGACGATTCTCCGGCCCCAGCCGCGGAGCCTACGGGCGGGGGATTGCCCAACGTGTTGAATGCGCGTGATCGTGTCGTCGGTGACGGTGATGACCCGGTACCCCTGGAACGTGGGCGGAGGCTTCACAGGTTCCGAGTCGTTGTCGAAGATCACCCGCTGCCGGCTCTCCACCAGGCCCAGCGAACTGGTCTGCATCACCAGCGGGCGATGGGTGGCCCACCACTCAGTGGCCTGCTGGCTGGTCGACGTTCCGCTTAACGGCGTGGCGTAGGGCGGCGTCACCATTTTCCAGTAGGCGGCAAAGTCCGGCTCCCACGCTTTGTTCACGGGCTTCATATCGCCGCCAGGAGCGACGTCGATATAGATCGACCTGCCGTCGGCAGAGCGAGTGTTGTAGTATTTGCTGGGGTTTTCGCTGTAAAAGTCGGTAAAGACGGCAAACTGGCCTTTGTCCCGGATCACGCGGTACTCGGTGTGCTTGTGGCCGTGACCGCAGAGGATGATGTCGGCGGCGCGGGCACTGCCTTCACCAGCGCAGAGTTTCATGAACTCCTCCGTTGGCCCGCGGCTGACGCCGGCGTCGAT
>CAMATG010000713.1 GCA_945860645.1 Candidatus Sulfopaludibacter sp. SbA3
TGGCGGAAGGATAGGGGAAGGCCAGGGCATGCCAACTGGCTGGCTTGGCAAACGAGAAGGCGGGGAGGCGGCCCCGCCGGGGGTTACATTCGATTTTCTTCAGTTCCGCGTCGTACATGGTGCGATTTCCCTCTCCCTGTTATGCGCAAACAGGAGGGTGAATCGCTCACACGATTTTGCGTTTCTGGTTAGAGCATCGCGCGGAGTTCGGCGAGATCGAGCCGGCCGGTGTAGATGGCCATGCCGAGGGCGGTGTGGATGTTGATGGACCGGAGCGCGCGGACGTCGTCGAGGGTGGTGACGCCGCCGGCGGCGGTGAGGTCGTGCGTGGGCGAGAGGGCGGCGCGGAGGCGGGTGAACCACTCGATGTCGGTGCCCTGCATCATCCCTTCCTTGTCGACGTACGTGCAGAGGAAGCCGCGGCAGTAGGGTTCGAGCGAACCGATGATCTCTTCGGCGGTGAAGTTCGTCGCTTCCTGCCAGCCTTTGATGACGATTTTCCCGCCTTTCGAATCGAGGGCGAGGAGGATTTTTTCGGGTCCGATTTTGGCGGCGAGGTCCTCGAGGAAGGGTTTGTTGGGCCCTTCCTTCGTGAAGGCGCTGGTGCCGACGATGACTTTGTAGGCGCCCTGGGCAAGCAGCGTCTGGGCGCGTTCGACCGTGCGGACACCACCGCCGACACGACAGCGGGCGTGGGCGCAGAGGGTTTCGACGATGGCGTCGTTGGCGCCACGGCCGAGGGCGGCGTCGAGGTCGATGACCTGGATCTCCGGGAAGCCGGCGAACTTGTCGAGCATGACGAGCGGGGCGTCGCCTTCGAGCGCCTTTTCTTTACCTTGGACAAGCTGGACGACTTTGCCGTCCATGAGATCGATGCAGGGGAGGATTAAGCTGGCCATGAGATTTAGCGGCGTCTCCGCACGACGATGCCGTGCTTATCGAGGAATTCCTTGAGGTCGTCGACGGTGTAGGTTCCGAAATGGAAGATGCTGGCGGCGAGGGCGGCGTCGGCTTCTCCTTCGGTCAACACTTTGAGAAAGTCTTCCGGCTTCCCCGCCCCGCCGGAGGCGATGACGGGGATGCGAGTGGCGCGGGAGACGGCGGCGGTGAGTTCGCAATCGAACCCGGTTTGGACGCCGTCGGTATCCATGGACGTGAGCAGGATCTCGCCGGCGCCGAGTTGCATGCCGCGGGCGGCCCAGGCGACGGCGTCGATGCCTTCGTCGTGGCGGCCGCCTTTGGTGAAGACATTCCAGCCGCCACCACCGGGGCGGCGGCGGGCGTCGATGGCGAGGACGACGGCCTGGGCGCCGAACTCGTTCGACAGTTCGGTGATGAGTTCGGGGCGGTGGACAGCGGCGGTGTTGACGCTGACTTTGTCGGCGCCGGCCATGAGGATCTTGCGGGCGTCGATGATGCTGCGGATACCGCCGCCGACGGTGAGCGGGATGAAGACTTTTCGGGCGGTGCGAGCGACGACGTCGACCATGGTTTTGCGCTCGTCGCTGGAGGCGGTGATGTCGAGGAAGACGAGTTCGTCGGCGCCTTGTTCGTTGTAGCGTTCGGCGAGTTCGACAGGGTCACCGGCGTCGCGGAGGTTGACGAAGTTGACGCCTTTGACGACACGGCCGGCGGTGACGTCGAGACACGGGATGATGCGTTTAGCCAGCATGGAATCGAATGTCCAGGCTTTAGAGCTCGATGAAATTTTTGACAATTTGCAACCCCAGGGGACCGGACTTTTCAGGATGGAATTGGACGCCGAACACGTTCTCGTGTTCGAGGACGGCGGTGAAGGGTTCGGCGTACTGGCAGGTGGCCGCGGCCGAGTGGACGACGGGGACGTAGTAGCTGTTGGCGAAGTAGACGTATGGGCGTTCGCCGACACCGCGGAGGAGACGGGAACCGGCCTTGACGTCGAGTTCATTCCAGCCCATGTGAGGGACGCGGGCGTCTTCGGGGAAGCGCTTCACTTTGCCTTCGAAGATGCCGAGGCCCTTGACGTCGGGGGCCTCTTCGCTCTCTTCAAACAGCGCCTGCAGGCCGAGGCAGATTCCCAGGAATGGAGTGCCGCCGGAGATGCAGGTGAGGAGCGTGGAGCGGACGCGCATGGCGTCGAGCGAACGGAGCAACTGGCCGAAATGGCCGACGCCGGGGAGGATGATTTTGTCGGCGCTGGTGAGGCCGGCGGCGTCATCGACAAGCGTGAATTTGGCGCCGATGGCTTCGAGCGTGTTCATGACGCTGCGAAGATTGCCGGCGCCGTAATCGAAGACGGCGATACCGCTCATTAGTTTGTTCCTTCGAGGAGGCCCTTGGTGGAGGGCAGTTGATCCTTGAGGCGCGCGTCGGTGGAGCAGGCGAATTTCATGGCGCGCGCAAAGCCTTTGAAGATGCTTTCGAGCTTGTGGTGATTGGACCGGCCATACATGGTGAGCACGTGGACGTTGGCGCCGGCGTGGACGGCGAAGCCATCGAAGAAGTCGTGGACGAGTTCCGATTGCAGGTCGCCTACGAGGCGGGTTTTCACCTTGTCGTTGTAGACGAGGGCGGGGCGGCCGCCGAGATCGATGGCGGTGACGGAGAGCGTCTCGTCCATAGGCATGACGAAGTAGCCGGCGCGGTTGATGCCTTTGCGATCGCCGAGGGCCTTGGCGAACAATTGGCCGAGGACGATGCCGACGTCTTCGACGGTGTGGTGCTGATCGACGTCGAGGTCACCGGTGGCCTGGAGTTCGAGATCGAACCCGCCATGCTTGGTGAAGAGTTCGAGCATGTGATCCAGGAATCGAATGCCGGTCGATATCGTGTACTTGCCCTTGCCTTCAATTTTCAGCTTGCCGCGGATCTGGGTTTCCTTGGTGATCCGTTCTACGCTTGATGTTCTCATGCGGGTAAGATTCGCTCCAGTTCGTTGATGCTTTCGATGATGGCGATGGCGCCTTCGGCTTCCATCAGGGCGACGGTGCGGGCGTGGCCTTCGTCGCGGCGATTGCCGACACCGATGAAGGGGACGCCTGCGGCGCGGGCCGCGCGGGCGTCGTCAATGGTGTCGCCGATATAACAACTTGCGTTGCCGATCTTCAGGATACCTTCCGGATCGGGCTTGCCTTTGGTGACGTCGTCGTCGCCGATGACGGGATTGAAAACCAGGTGGGTGGCGAAGCGGTCGAGCGTCATTTGCGCTTCGTCGCGGAGGCGGCCGGTGACGACGGAGAAATCGTATTTCTGGTTCAGGCGGGCGAGGGTGTCGGTCGTGTCGATCCAGACTTCGCGTTGCATCAGACCGTCGTTGCCGTTAGGGCCGAAGAAGAGTTTTTGGAAGGCGTCGATGACGGTTTGATACTCGATTTCCATGCCGAGATCGGCGAGGATTTTCTGGGAGAGGAGCCAGTCGTTATTCCATCCGCCCTGATTTTTGTAGTCCTGAATGGCGGCGCGTTCGATGGTTTTGCCGGAGAAGTGTTTGACGGTTTGGACGATGGATTCGCGGTAGCTTTCGGTCACTTCGACCAGCACGCCATCCATGTCGAAGGCGATCATTTTGCGGGGCGTTTCCAAACGGCCTCCAGTTCGGTGAGGAATTTGCGCATTTGTTCGCGAGTGCCTACGGTGACTCGGACGCAGCCGGGAAGTTCGTAGCTGCGGTCGCGGACGAGGATGCCCTTTTCGCGGAGCGTGTCGCGGATTTCGACGGCGCGATCACCAGCGGCGAAGAGGACGAAGTTGCCCTGGCTTTTGATGTAGGGGATGCCGAGTTTTTCGAAACC
>CAMATG010000714.1 GCA_945860645.1 Candidatus Sulfopaludibacter sp. SbA3
TGCTGCGGTTATGGCCGCGGCTTCTATCAACGCTTTCGGTATCGCTTGCAACGATGGCGCTATCAACGGCCAGTCCCTGAATCTTTACGCCACGACCAACGGCGGCGCCTGCACGATCGGCAACGGCGGCACCTTGTGGAACATCAGCAACTTCTCGGTGTTCAACAACACCGCGAACGGCATCAACATCGCTGACATGCAGGCTTCCACCCTGAACGTGACTTTTAACGAGATCGGGGCCAATGGCTTCTCCGTTACCTACACCACCCCGGGCAACACCCTGTTCACCTACGCCCCCACCCCCACCCCGGCCCAAGCCAACAGCTGGGCGAATGGCATGTGGATCAGCGGTCTGCAGGGCTCGTCCGTGACCGACGACATCATCGGCATCGGCGCTGCCTACGGCGGCGGCACTGGCAACGTCAACTTCAGCTTCCGTAAGGTGATCCAGACTCAGCAGGGTGGCCCCGTCGACAGCAGCCTGCTCGTTTCCTACGGCACGCCGAACCCGACCAACTTCCAGCAGATCAACGGCAACTATGGTTCGGCTCTGAGCGTGAACGACCGTGTCGTGTTCGACTCGGGCGGCACCAACGGTGGTTCGATCTCCAGCTACACCAACTACTTCTACGGCGACACGCCGCAGACCGGTGTTCCGGAACCGATGTCCTTCGTTCTGATGGGCGCTGGCCTGGTGGGCATCGCTGCTCTCCGCCGCCGCTCCAGCTAACTCGCTTCGAAAGAGGCCGTAGTACCCGAACAGGCCCGCCGCAAGGCGGGCTTGTTCTTTTTTGTGCGGACGGTCGCAGTGCGATCTTGGGATCGTCTCGTTGGCATCGCATGACTCCGGTCAAAAAGAAAAGCCCAGGAATAATCCTGGGCTTTTGCTGATTTCTGTTAAGGCCACCGGGGAAGCCGGTGGGCCAGGCGATTGATTCCTATCGCCTCTCCCGCTCTCCGGGGATTAGGCGCTAAAGGAGCTACCGCAACCGCAAGTGGACTTTACGTTGGGGTTGTTGAACTTGAAGCCAGAGCCTTCCAGGCTTTCCACGTAGTCGACCTCGGCGCCTTCCAGATAAATCAGGCTGGCCTGATCCACGAAGACCTGCAGCGGGCCATACTTCAGGGTCTTATCCATCATCGTCGGGTTGTTTTCAAAAGCCATGGAATAGCTGAAGCCCGAACATCCTCCACCCACGACCGAGATGCGGAGACCCGCCGGCTTGGGCTCCTGTGTCTCGATGATTTCGCTAACCTTCGTCACCGCACGTTCCGTAAGTTGAACCATACTCACTCCTTTTGCTTCGATTGCTTTTCCCAGTTTACCCCCAGTGGCGGGGATTTCCTAGACTGACTCCTTTAGATGCAGAAAACAATGCGCGGGATTCGAACTCTCCGTGCCGGAAGGGGAGTATGGCATGGACCACAAATTCGAAACCGAAAACGGGATTGCCCCGTCAGAGAGTACATGAGCGGAATCACTGGTATTCTGGACTTTCCCCTGGCGGGAGCGGAAACGCGAAGCAGAGCGAAAGTGGAAACGAATCGAGAAGAAGAGTCCGCCCTTGTCCTCCGTGTTCAAAACGGCGACGAGATGGCGTTTCGCGACTTGGTGGAGCGGTTCCAGTCGAAGGTCTTCTCGATCATCTACGGCATCCTCCGGAATCACAACGACGCCGAGGACATCGCCCAGCAGGTGTTTGCCAAAGTCTACTTCTCGATTCGCCAATTCGACTTCCGTAGCTCGCTGCTGACTTGGATCTACAAGATCACCGTCAATGAGTGCTACGACTATCTTCGGAAGAAGAAGGTTCGCAAGCTGGTTTACGAAAGCGATTTCTCCGAGGATGACGCCCATATGATGGAGAATTCGGGTGTAGCGATTGACCCGAACATGCCGATCGATGAGAGCCTCGCCCATCGGGACCTGGCCGTGAAGTTGCTGGGTAAGATCTCCGAGGAGGATCGGAATCTGCTGCTTCTGAAGGAAGTGGATGGACATTCCGTCGAAGAATTGGCGGGCATGACCGGAATGAATGAGAATACAATAAAAGTAAAGCTTTTCAGAGCGCGCCAGAAACTCGTGAAAGCAGCCCAGCGTCTGGGCAAGGTTCCCGGCCGTTTCGAACTGGGTCTGTAGTGGGTTCGCTCCGAGCGTGTCCGTTCAATGACGAGGCAATTCCATGCATGAGCCGTTAATAAGTCACCTGGAAGAGATCCTGCAAAAGCGGTTGGCGCCGCAACAGCAGGCGGCCGTTGATGCGCATTTGTCCGGATGTGCGGACTGCCGGGATGAGTTGTCGGCAATGACATCGTTCTCTCAGGTGGTTCGTTCGTTGCGGGCGCCGGCTGTACCGGAGTTGCGTGCCGGGTTCTACGCCCGGGTGATGCAGAAGGTGGAGGAGCAGGGCCGGCCTTCATTTTGGAATCTCCTTTTGGATCCGGTCTTTGGACGCCGATTGGTTTATGGCACCGGCGCAATGTTTCTTTTGATGGCTTCCTTCCTGCTTGCCACTTCCGGCGACCAGCCCGAACTGGCGCAGACACCGGTGCAAATGATCTCCCAACCGGCCGTCACCGCCGTTTCCACGCAGTCCGGATTTGGCGACGATGTACAGCGGGATCGGGAACAATTCCTTGCCACGATGGCATCGTTTTCGGAATAATGGGCGATCTGGTGATTGAATCGCGGAAACTATGATTGGACGTGGCCAGCCCGCTTGGAAGAATCCGCAAGTCGTACTGACGCTGACGCTCGTATTTTGTTGCGGGGCGCTGGCGGGGGCGGTGATTTACAAGCTGACCTCCCAGCCGGTTTCGGCCAAACAGGTGGCCGCCAGTTGGAAAGACACCACCAAAGAGCAGACGCTGAAGAACCTGAAGAAGGAACTGAATCTGACGCCGGAACAGGCGGCGGAGATCGAGACCGCGCTGGATGACTTTTCCCTCTACTACCAGATGCTGCACGCGCAGATGGAAGAGGTAATGGCCACCAGTAAGTCGCGCATCGATCAGGTTCTCAACGAGGAGCAGCGTAAGAAATTCTCCCGAATCATGAACGATCTGAAAGATCGGCAGATCCGCTAACCTGGGCGGTTTTGTATAATTAGGGGTTCTGATCCGGGGGGCGCCGATCACGAGTCCTCATTCCCGGTGACCTCTTAATTTGATCCAGGAGTGTCCGACGATCATGGGGAATGCCGAAAAAGTCCTGCTCATTAATGGGATGTGGCGCGCGGGAACCACGTATTTCTGGAGCAAGATCCGCGAGAACACCTCGTGGCGCTGTTATTATGAGCCACTCCACGAAGCGCTGAGCGTTTTTGAACCGGCCCGGAATGACGATCATATGCGGGAGCGCGTATGGCAAATGATGCGCCATCCAAATCTCACGCAAGGCTATTTTCATGAGTATCCGCTGGATGCATCGGGCGTTGGTGTCCCCGGCTATTTGCCCTCCATGGCGTACGAACGGTTTATCTTGGGCAGCGAAGACGAGGACCCGGCGCTGGAAGCGTATTTTCGAGGTCTCATCACCTTCGCTTCATCGCACGGACAACGGACCTGCCTCCAGCCCAACCGGCTTTTCCTCCGCACTGTCTGGTTTCGCGCGAACTTTCCTGCTACCCACATCCTGATTAACCGTGACTGGTGGGATCTGTGGTGTTCCATGTTTTCCTTTCCGAATCACTACTTCCCCAGTCGTTTCTACTTGATCGCCACCTTGAACGCGTCGCACCCTCTGCTGGCCGGGCTCA
>CAMATG010000715.1 GCA_945860645.1 Candidatus Sulfopaludibacter sp. SbA3
CTCTCCGACCGCTGCCGAAAAGAACTCGAAGACGCCGAAACCCGCGTCGAAGTGCTCCTGAACCGCGCCGAACCCGTCCCCTTCGACCCCACCAAAGAATGAACCTGAAAGAATATCTCGCCGCCCGCATCCAAACCGTCGAAGCCGCCCTCGAACGCTGGGTGCCCGCCGAAACCGTCGCCCCCCAAACCATCCACCGCGCCATGCGCTACAGCCTCTTCGCCGGCGGCAAGCGCATCCGCCCCGTGCTCTGCATCGGCGCCGCCGAAGCCTTAGGCGCCAGCCCCAAAGGCATCGAAGACGCCGCCTGCACGCTGGAGATGATCCACACCTACTCGTTGATCCACGACGATCTCCCCGCTCTCGACAACGACGATCTCCGCCGCGGCCGTCCGACAAATCACGTCGTCTTCGGCGAAGCCATGGCCATCCTCGCCGGCGATTCGCTCCTCACACTAGCCTTCGAAACCCTCGGCAAACTCCCCCACGCGAGCGACCTCACAAAGGCCCGCCTGGTAGCCGAACTCGCCACCGCCTCCGGCACCGTCCGCGGCATGATCGGCGGCCAGGTCCACGACATCGAAGGCGAGCGCCAGCCCCCCACGGCCGAACTGCTCGAAGCCATCCACCGCGCCAAAACCGGCGCCCTCCTCCGCGCCAGTGTCCGCATGGGCGCCATCTACGCCGGAGCCAACGCCGAACAGTTAGACGCCCTCTCCCGCTACGGCGAACACACCGGCCTGGCATTCCAAATCGTCGACGACATCCTCGACGTCGAAGAATCCGCCGAAACATTGGGCAAAACCCCCGGCAAAGATCAGGTCCAACAAAAGATCACCTTCCCCGCCGTCTACGGCCTGGAAAAATCGAAACAAATGGCCGAAGCCGAACGCCTCGCCGCCCACGAAGCACTTAAACCCTTCGGCGCCGCCGCCGAACCCCTGGCCGAACTCGCCGATTTCATCGTGAAGCGCAAAGCATGAAAACCCCGCGGATGCGCCTGGATCAGCTACTCTTCGAACGAGGTCTGGCCGGCTCCCGCGAAAAGGCCAAAGCCCTCATCCTCGCCGGCCAGGTCAAGGTCAACGGCCAGCGTTCCGACAAAGCCGGCAAAGAAATCGACCTCGACGCTGCCATCGACGTAGCCGCCCCGCCCCCCTACGTCTCCCGCGGCGGCCACAAACTCGCCCAGGCCCTCGACCATTGGGCCATCGATCCCGCCAAGAAAGTCTGCCTCGACATCGGCTCCTCCACCGGCGGCTTCACAGACTGCCTGTTGCAGCGCGGCGCCCTCCGCGTTTACGCCTTCGACGTCGGCACCAATCAAATGGATTACCGCCTCCGAACAGACCCCAGAGTCGTCCTCCGCGAAGGCGTCAACGCCCGCAATCTCCAACCCACCGACACCCCCGAACCCTCCGCCCTCGCCGTCGCCGACGTCAGCTTCATCAGCGTCACAATCATTCTTCCCGCACTCCCCCCGCTTCTGTGCGAAGATGGCGAACTAGTCATCCTCGTGAAACCGCAATTCGAAGTGGGCCGTGAACAGGTCGGAAAAGGCGGCATCGTCCGCGAACCCCAACTGCACCAGCAAGCGATCCACCGCGTCTCCACCGCCGCCCAAGCCCTCGGCTACCGAACCGAAATCATCGACAGTCCCATCCTCGGCGCCGAAGGAAACAAGGAATTCCTCCTCTATGCAAGACATTAAAATTGTCGGCATCTTCTCCCGCCCCAACGTCGAACGCGCCCCCGAGGTCCTCGCCCAACTCCTCGCCTGGCTCGACGAACGCGGCATCACCGCCCACCTCGACGAAGTCTCCGCCAAATACCTCAACCGCACCGACGGCATCTCCCGCGAACACGTCCCCGACGGCACCCAGCTCATCATCGTCCTCGGTGGCGATGGCACCCTCCTCTCCGCCGCCCGTTCCATCAACGGCCGGCCCATCCCCCTGTTCGCCGCCAACCTCGGCTCCCTCGGCTTTCTCACCGCCATCACCGTCGAACAGCTCTTCCCCGAACTCGAACGCTACCTCCGCGGCGAACACCGCATCGGCCTCCGCCGCATGCTCCACTGCGAAGTCATCCGCGGCGAGGAAACCGTAGCCAGCTACGAGGCCTTGAACGACGTCGTCCTCACCAAAATGGCCCTCGCCCGCGTCATCGATCTCGAGGTCTACTGGGACAAACATTTCATCTGTAAGTACAAAGCGGACGGGCTCATCATCTCCACCCCTACCGGTTCCACGGCGTACTCTCTCGCCGCCGGCGGGCCCATCATTTTTCCGCAGGTGGCCGCGTTGACCATCACCCCGATTTGCCCGCACATGCTAACCAATCGCCCTGTGATCGTGCCTGATTCAAGCGCCATCACCGTGTGGGCGCGCAGCGACGACGAGGAGATCTATCTCACCGTAGACGGCCAGGTGGGACAGCCTCTCATGCGCGGAGACCGCGTGGTCTGCCGCAGTTCCGAGCACACGTTGCAACTCGTCCGGCCCCCGAAGATGTTGTTCTTCGATGTCCTCCGTCAAAAACTCAAATGGGGAGAACGTTAAATGGGATTACTCGGCAAGATCTCCGCTACCGGATGGATCTTCATCGCAATGGCGGCTGGCGTCGCGCTCGGGGTACTCGCACCCGACGTGGCCAAGGAACTCCAGCCCGCCAGTAACATCTTTCTGAAACTGATTAAGAGCATCATCGCGCCCCTGCTTTTCGCGACGCTCGTCTACGGCATCGCCGCCTCCGGCAATGTCAAAACCATGGGCCGCGTCGGCGGCAAGGCCATTCTCTACTTTGAAATCGTAACGACCATCGCTCTCTTCCTCGGCCTCGGTGCCGTCAACATCATCCGCCCCGGCGCCGGCCAGCATGTCGAACCCGCCGCCGCCACCAGCGGAGCCGTCGCCGCCATACCCAAACTCAAAGAACCACCTACCATCGGCGAGATCCTCGAACACACTTTCCCCGCCAGCGTCATCGACGCCATGGCCAAAGGCGAAGTCCTCCAGCTGGTCGTCTTCTGCTTCATCTTCGGCGCCGCCTGCACCGCCATCGGCGACAAATCAAAACCAATCGTCGAGTGGTGCGAATCGCTAGCGGAGGTCATGTTCCAATACACCCGCTACGTCATGATGCTAGCCCCCATCGGCGTCGGCGCGGCCATAGCGGTAACCGTAGGCGCCAAAGGTCTCGGCGTCCTCTTCACCCTCGGCAAACTGCTGCTGACGATGTACGCCGCCCTCATCGTCTTCGTCGTCTTCGTCCTCGGCGCGGTCATCGTAATCTGCCGCATCCCCATGGGCCGTTTCATCGAAGCGGTCAAGGAGCCCTGGCTCATCGCCTTCTCCACCGCCTCCAGCGAAGCCGCCCTCCCGAAAGCCCTGGAAAACATGGAGAAATTCGGTGTCCCCAAACACATCGTCAGCTTCGTCCTGCCAACGGGCTATAGCTTCAATCTCGACGGCACCACCCTCTACCTCTCCGGGGCATCGGTATTCTGCGCGCAAGTAGCCGGCATCGAACTCACCTGGAGCCAGCAGCTCCTGATGATGCTAACCCTGATGCTAACCAGCAAAGGCGTAGCCGGCGTCCCGAGAGCCTCCCTCGTGATTCTCTCCGGAACGATCGCCACGTTCAGCATCCCCGCCGACGGCATCGCCATGATCCTCGGCATCGACGCCATCCTCGACATGGCCCGCACCTCCGTCAACGTGCTCGGCAACTGCCTAG
>CAMATG010000716.1 GCA_945860645.1 Candidatus Sulfopaludibacter sp. SbA3
GGCATCCCCGCCGGCCGCTTCGGCCACCCCGACGACATCAAAGGCCTCTCCGTCCTCCTCGCCTCCGACGCCTCCCGCTGGATCACCGGCGCCCTCATTCCCATGGACGGCGGCAACCTCGCCTGCAACGCCGGCGGCTCCCCCCGGAAACCCCAATGAATCTCTACCGTACGATGCAGCTGATCCGCGCCAGTGAAGAGCAACTCGCCCGTTGCCACGCCCGCGGACTCATCCACGGCGCCTGCCACACCTACGTTGGCCAGGAAGCCATCGCCACCGGCGTCTGCGCCCATCTGCGTGCCAACGACGCCATCTTCTCCACCCACCGCGGCCACGGCCACGCCCTCGCCAAAGGCATGCCCCCGGCCGAGCTCTTCGCCGAACTCTTCGGCCGCGCCACCGGCTGCTCCCGCGGCCGCGGCGGCTCAATGCATCTCTTCTCTCCGGAGATCGGCATGATGGGCACCAGCGGCATCGTCGGCCCCTCCATCCTCCAGGCCGCCGGCGCCGGCTACAGCTTCGCCGTGCAAAAAACGGACCAGGTCGCCGTGGCCTTTTTCGGCGATGGCGCCACCAACAACGGCGCCTTTCACGAAGGCCTCAACATGGCCTCCATCTGGAAGCTGCCCGTTCTCTTCATCTGCGAAAACAACCAGTTCGCAACGGAAGTTCCCTTCGAATCCGCCGCCGGAAACGCGAACGTCGCCGCCCGCGCTGCCGCCTATGGAATGACCGGCGTGCAGCTCGATGGCAACGACGTCACCGCCATCTCAAAAGCCGCCGAAGAAGCCGTCGCCCGCGCCCGCCGTGGCGAAGGCCCCACGCTCCTCGAGTGCAAAACCTACCGCACCCGCCCCCACTCCGAAGGCATGGGCGACTACACCTACCGCACCCGCGAAGACGTCGCCGCCTGGCGCGAGCGCTGCCCCATCAAACGCCACCGCCAGACGCTACTCGAATCCGGCCAAGCCACCGCCGCGCAACTTGACTCGATCGACGCCGAAATCGCCGCGCTCGTTGAATCCGTCACCGCCGCCGCCGAAGCCGCGCCCTTCCCCGATCCCGCCGACGCCACCACCCACGTCTACGCCCCGGCACATACCGTCGTCGAACCATCTAACACCGCCACCCGCCCGCTCTCCTTCGCCGCCGCCACGCTCGAAGCGCTCGACCGCGAAATGGCCCTGAACCCCAACATCTTCGTCTTCGGCGAAGGCATCGGCGTCCGAGGCGGCAACTTCGGCACGACAGTCGGTCTCTTCGCGAAGTATGGCGCCCAACGACTCCGCGACACTCCCATCGCCGAACGCGGCTTCGTCGGCATGGCCTGCGGCGCCGCCATGACCGGCGCGCGCCCCATCGTAGATTTCATGTTCATCGATTTCATCAACGATGCCTTCGGTGAACTCGTCAACCAAATCGCCAAGATGCAGTACATGAGCTCCGGCCGCCTGAAAATGCCCGTGCTCCTCCGCGGTTGCGTCGGCATCGGCCACGCCGCCGCCACACACCACTCGGGCTCCTACCACTCCATCTACAGCCACATCCCCGGCCTCCGCGTGGTCATCCCTTCCACGCCCTACGACGCCAAGGGCCTCTTCACCCACGCCCTCCGCTGTGACGATCCGGTCCTCTTCCTCGAACCCCGCGAACTCATGGCCATCAAGGGCCCCGTCCCCGAAGACGACTACGAAATCCCCTTCGGCAAAGCCCGCATCCTGCAGCAAGGGGACAAGGCAACCGTCGTCGGCATTGGGCACCTCGCCCAGCGCGCCCTCACCGCCGCACAGGGCACCGGAGCCGAAGTCATCGACCCGCGCACCGTCTCCCCGCTCGACACCGAAACCATCCTCGCGTCCCTCAAAAAAACCGGCCGCCTCCTCATCGTCGACGAAGCCTTCGCCCCCTGCAGCCTCGGCGCGGAGATCGCCGCGCAAATGGCCGACATCGGCTTCGACTATCTCGACGCTCCCATCCGCCGCATCAACGGCGCCTTCGCGCCCACACCCTACAGCCCAACGCTCGAACCGGCCGTCATCCCGTCGCAGGACCAAATCGCCGCCGCCATCACCGCGTTGATCAACGAGTAGCCATGCCCATCGCAATCACTGTCCCCCGCCTCGGCTGGTCCATGGAAGAAGGCATCTTCGCCGGCTGGCTCAAGGCCGATGGCGACGCCGTCACAAGCGGCGAACCCCTCTTCGCCCTCGAAAGCGAAAAGGTCACGATGGAGGTCGAAGCCCTCGACAGCGGCACGCTCCTCATCCCCGCGGGCTCCCCAACAGCCGGCGCCATCGTCACCGTCGGCCAGAACCTCGGCTACATCATGAAGGCCGGCGAAGCCACCCCACTCACTCCTGTCCCGCCCGCCAAACTCCCCGCCAGCCCCCGCGCCCGCGCCGCCGCCAAACATCTCGGCATCGACATCACAACCGTAACGCCCCGCGAAGGCGCCCGCCGCATCGTCGAAGCCGACGTACGCCGCGCCCAGCCCGCCGCGCCAGCAACGCCTGCCCCACAAAGAACCACCATCGCCACCCGCATGGAGGAAAGCTTCCGCGCCCCGCATTTCTACCTCCACGCCGACGCCAACGTCGAAGCCCTTGCCAAAATCCGCAACGACCACCGCCCGGCCTCCTACAACGATTTCATCATCAAGGCCATCGCCCTCGCCCTCGTCCGCCACCCCCGCGTGAATGCCTATTGGGACAACGGCGCCGTCGTCCCCCGCGCCACCCAACACATCGCCCTCGCCGCGCAAATCGGCGACACGCTCTACACCCCCGTCATCCTCAACCCGGCCGAAAAGTCGCTCCCGCAAATCGCCCGCGACCGCGAAGAAGCCCTCGCCAAACGCACCGCCTCCGCCGACGCCAGCGCCACGCTCTCCAACCTCGGCCCCTTCGGCGTCGATCGTTTCGAGGCCATCCTGAACCCACCCCAGTCCATCATCGTCGCCGTCGGCAAAATCGCCAAACGCCCCGTCGTCATTGGCGATGACGTCGTCGCCCGCCTCACCATGCCCATCTCGCTCAGTGTCGATCACCGCGTCGTCGACGGCGTCCCCGCCGCCCAATTCCTCCAAACGCTGATCGCCATTCTCGAAGCCCCCGCCTCCACATACAATGAATGGGAATGAGCTGGAGCTACCTCGAAGATGCCAGTGGCGCAAAAGGCCACGCCGATAAGATCTGCGTCCCCGCCGACGAAGCGGAACTGCTGCAAGTCCTGAAGGACGCCGCCGCCGAAAACGCGCCCGTCACCATCGCCGGAGGCGGCAGCGGGCTCACCGCTGGCCGCGTCCCCTACGGCGGCTGGCTCGTCTCCATGGAGAAGTTCCGCCGCCTCGATGTCCACGAAGGCTACGCCACCGTCGGCTCCGGCGTCACACTCCACGATCTCCACGCCGCCGCCAAAACCACCGGTCAGTTCTACCCGCCCGATCCCACCGAAACCATGGCCTTCCTCGGTGGCACCATCGCCGCCAACTCCTCCGGCTCCCGCAGCTTCAAATACGGCGCCACCCGCCGCTGGCTCCAGCGCCTCCGCGTCGCCCTCATCGACGGCACCATCATGGACATCCGCCGTGGCGACGCCATTCCCTTCGACGTCCCCACCATCCCCCAACCCGCCAGCCGCAAGCACTCCGCCGGCTATCAACTCCGCCCCGGCATGGATTGGATCGATCTCTTCTGCGGCTCAGAAGGCACCCTCGGCATCGTCATCGAAGCCGAC
>CAMATG010000717.1 GCA_945860645.1 Candidatus Sulfopaludibacter sp. SbA3
CTGGGGGGGAATTCGCAGGGGGGACTTTTTACGGTCTACCGGGATCCGGCGGTGGAGAACCGGGAGCTGTTGGGGGACGCGCAGTGGAAGCTGTTGCGGAAGCTGGTGGACGAGCGGAAGCCGAGGAATATCGCGATCGACATTTCGCAGACGCACGCGTTTGCCGATGGGTTGTCAGCGGGGGAGCGGGAGCAGCTGGAAGAGGCGCTGGGGGCGGAGAACCGGGCGAAGTTGAAGCGGGCGGAGTTGTTGGCGCTTGAGTACGTGGAGACGCGGCTGCCGGAGATGTTGCCGTTGTACCGGAGGCTGCAGGAGAACGCGCACTCGTTGATTGCGCGGGGGTTTTCGAGCGAGGTCGTCAAGCCTGGGGTGACGACGAACGAGGACGTGGTGTGGTGGCTGCGGCAGCGGGCGTTGGAGGGCGGATTCGGGACGTGGTTTCAACCGTCGGTGCGGGTGCAGAAGCCGGGGAAGGCGGGGGCGAGTTTCCTGAGCGAGGACGGGCCGGCGGTGATTGAGCGAGGCGATGTATTGCATGTCGATTTTGGCCTCTCATCCATGCGTCTCAATACCGATACGCAACATATGGGATACGTTCTACGTCCCGGCGAGACGGGACCGCCGGCGGGGCTGGCGGCGGCGCTGGAGAAAGGCAAACGGATGCAGGATCTGCTGCTTTCGCGGATGAAGCCGGGGTTGACGGGGAACGCGGTGTTGAGCGAGGCGCTGGCGGATGTCTTGGACGCAGGGATCAAGGGCACGATTTACACGCACCCGATTGGCGATCACGGGCACGGGGCGGGACCGCTGATTGGGCTGTGGGACCGGCAGCAGGGCGTGCCGGGGCGGGGAGATGTACCGCTGAAGCCGGGGACGTGGTTTTCGATTGAACTGTCGGCGAAGGTCCCGGTGGCTGAGTGGGGCGGGGTGGAGGTTTTTATTGGGATGGAAGAAGAGGCGCATATGCGTCCGGACGGAAAGATGGAGTGGGTATTGGGACGGCAGGAGCGGTTCCATTTGGTTCGGTGAGAGGGAACTATGAAGAAAAATGTGCGGTCGGCGGAAGAGTTGCTGGGGCTATTGGAGATGGTCCGGGCGGACTTCGCGGTGGTGGGGTCGGCGGCGTGCAGTGTGTATGGGGAGGCGCGGGGTTCGAACGATGTAGACCTGCTGGTGATGATGAACGAGGCGCAGCTGGAGCGACTGGCGATGATGGCGGGGACGGAATTCTATTTTGATCTCGGCGCGGCGAAGGCGTCGTGGCGGTCTTCGAAACCGTTTTATTTGCTGTCGATGATCGACGTGACGAAGTTCCACTTTTATCCGGCGAACACGGACCCGTTCGGCATGGTGCAGTTGGAACGGAAGCGAATGGAACGGGTGGATTTTCTGTCCGATGTGCGGGTGCCGGTGGCGAGTCCGGAGGATGTGGTGCTGGCGAAGTTGCGGTGGTTCGACAAGGGGAAGCGGGCGGTGGGGCGGCATTGGACGGACGTGCAGGCGCTGGTGAAGGCGCAGGGGGAGAGTCTGGATTGGAAGCATGTGGAGGCGTGGGGGCCGCGGCTGGGGGTGGGCGATCTGGTGGGGCGATTGCGGGCGGTATGATGGGCGTTTCTGACACGAGTCCCGAGGTGGAACGAATGATGTTGGCGTTGCGGCGGGCGCAGACGCCGGGGCAGCGGATTTCGAATGCGCTGGAGATGTCGGAGCTGGTGCGGTCGTTGGAATTGGGGGTATTACGGGCGGAGGATCCGGAGGCGGGTGAGGAGGAGTTGCGGTACCGGTTGGCGGTGAAGCGGTATGGGCGGGATTTGGCGGACCGGGCGTTTGGGCGGGTGTGAGTTTGCTTGCTTGGGCGATGGTGGGGTTACTGAGGGCGCTAGAGGTGACCGGGATTGAGTATGCGCTGGTGGGATCGGTAGCGAGCAGCGCGTTTGGGGAACCGCGCGCAACTTGTGGACTCGACGTGGTGGCGAGGCTGTCCAAGCCTCTATTGGCACGATTGGACTCCCTTTTAGGCGCCGATTACTATTTCGACCGGGACACTGCCGAGGCGGCGCTGCGGCTGGGCGGCTCCTTCAACATCGTCTCGATGCAGAGCGTGACGAAGTTCGATTTTTTCCCGGTGGAGGGCGATGCGTTTGGGACTTCGCAGTTGGCGAGGCGGCGGATGGCGAAGGTGGACTTTTTGACTGATATCGAGGTGCCGGTGGCGAGCCCGGAAGATATTGTGTTGGCGAAGTTGCGTTGGTATGACCTTGGAGGCCGGACCTCGGAACGGCAGTGGAGCGACATCCTGGGGGTACTGCGGGTGCAGCGGGGGAAGCTGGATTGGGGGTACATCGAGGAATGGGGGCCGCGGCTGGGGGTGGCGGAGTTGGTGAGTCAGCTGCCGCGCTACACTTAGATTTTTTTGGAGGACGCCATTGCTGATTCGACTTGGGTTTCTGTTCGCGGTTCTGGGCCTGGGGGCGGCGACGCCCGGGGAGGCGGCGCGGCAGTGGCGCATGGCGCATGAGAAAAAAATACTTGCCGAGTATTTCGAGTTTTTGTCCATCCCCAATGTCGCGCGGGATATCGAGCGGCCGTTCATTGGGAAGAACGCCGATTGGATTGTGTCCGCGTTTGCGCGGCGCGGGATTACGGCGCGGAAGTTGACCGTGGACAAGGCGCCGCCGGCGGTGTTCGCCGAATGGAAGACGCCGGGGGCGACGCAGACGATCATGTTCTACGCCCACTACGATGGGCAGCCGGTAGACATGGCGAAGTGGACGGTGACCGAGCCTTGGAAACCGAAGATTGTGGACGGGCGGATTTATGCGCGGTCGGCGTCGGACGATAAGGCACCGATTCAGGCGATGCTGGCGGCGATCGATGCGATGAAGGCGGGCGGGGTGGCGCCGCGGTCGAATATCAAGTTCTTCTTTGACGGCGAGGAGGAGATGGGTTCGCCGCATGTGCGCGAGATTCTGGTTCGGAATAAAGAGCTGCTGGGCGCGGATGTCTGGCTGTTTTGCGACGGGCCGCAACATGCGAGCCGGCGGGACCAGATTGTGTTTGGGGCGCGCGGGGTGGTGGGTTTTGATGTCACGGTGTATGGGGCCGACCGGGAGTTGCATAGCGGGCACTACGGCAACTGGGCGCCGAATCCGGCGCAGATGCTGGTGGGGTTGGCCGCGTCGATGCGGAACGATGAGGGGTTGGTGCTGATTGAAGGGTTTGAGAAGGGCCTCATTCCGCTGTCGGCGAGTGAGATTGCGGCGGTGGCGGCGGCTCCGGATGTTTCGGGCGAGTGGGCGCGGGAGCTTTCGTTGGGACGGACGCTGGGGGCCGGAGAACGGGTTGAGATGATGGTGAACCGGCCGGTATTGAACCTGCGTGGGCTGTCGAGCGCGGCGGTGGGACGAGCGGCGCGGAATGTGGTGCCGTCGACGGCGACGGCGAGTTTCGATATTCGATTGGTGAAGGGGATCGATTTGAAAGTGGCGTTGGAGCGGGTGGTGGAACACGTGAAGGGGCGGGGGTATCACGTGGTGACGCGGGAGCCGGATGCGGCGACGTTAAGGGCGCATCCAAAGGTGGCGCGGATTGCGAGCGAGGGCGGGTATAACGCGGTGCGGACGTCGATGGATTTGCCGATTTCGAAGCGGGTGATTGCGGCGGTGGAGGGGGCGCGGGGGCCGGTAGTGAAGATTCCGACGATGGGCGGGAGTTTGCCGATGGCGGTGTTT
>CAMATG010000718.1 GCA_945860645.1 Candidatus Sulfopaludibacter sp. SbA3
GGGATGTGAATGGGCGGGATGCCGGAGGGCACACGGCGTTGCACAAAGCCACGTTTCTGCGCTACCGCCGGGCGATACGGACGTTGTTGGCGTTGGGGGCGGAAGGGGCGCCTTTGGTACCCTGATAGGACCGTGACGGACGAACAATGGAATAGCGTTGACGCCCACTTTTCGGCGTTGGCGGAGGAGTCCGCCGCGGCGCAGGCGGTGGGGTTGTCGCGGATCGAGGATGCGGAGGTACGGGCGGAGGTGGCGTCGTTGTTGCGCCATTCGGGCGGAGGCGACACGCTGGTGGGGATCGTGGGCGCGACGATGGATCAGATCGACATCGCGTCGTTTAAAGATCAGCGCGTGGGGCCGTACCGGATTGTGCGGCGGCTGGGCGAGGGCGGGCAGGGGGCGGTGTTTGAAGCCGTGCGCGCGGACGGCAGTTTTGATCAGCGGGTGGCGATCAAGATTGTGAAGTGGGAGATGGACAGCGAGACCACGCGCGGGCAGTTCCGGCGGGAGCGGCAGATACTGGCCGGGTTGGAACATCCGCACATTGCGCGGCTGCTGGACGGCGGCGAGACGGAGGCGGGCGCGCCGTATCTAGTGATGGAGTACGTAGAGGGCCAGCCGCTGACGGAGGCGACGGCGGGGTGGCCGTTGGCGCGGAAGTTGGAGATGTTTCTGGAGGTGGCGGGCGCGGTGGCGTTTGCGCATCGCAACCTGATCGTACACCGGGATTTGAAGCCCGCGAATATTCTGGTGACGAACGAGGGGACGCCGAAGCTGTTGGACTTCGGAATCGCGAAACTGGTGGACAACGATGCGCAACGGACGCGCACCGCGGTGCAGGCGTTGACGCCGGAATACGCCAGTCCGGAGCAGGTGCGCGGGCTGGCCATCACGACGGCGAGCGACGTCTATTCGCTGGGCGTGGTGCTGTATCAACTGCTGACGGAGCGCAAGCCGTATCAGTTGAACACGATGACGCTGCTGGAGATGGATCAGGTGATTTGCCAGCAGGCGCCGGAGCCGCCGGGGCTGGGTGATGAGTTGGACTACATCCTGTTGATGGCGCTGCGGAAGGAGCCGGAGCGGCGGTATGAGAGCGTGGAGCGGTTTGCCGAAGACGTGGTGCGGTACATGGAGAACCGGCCGGTGCGGGCGCGTCCGGATTCGGTTTCGTACCGGGTGCGGAAGTATGCGCGGCGCAACTGGGTGGCGTTATCAGCGGCGACGATTGCGTTGACGGGGATCTGTGGCGGGGCTGGTTTGGCCGTCTATCAGGCGCGGCGGGCGGAGCATCGGTTCCAGCAGGTGCGCGTGTTGGCGAACACGTTTCTGTTCGATTTCGATCGGGAAATCCAGCAGGTGCCGGGGACGACGAAGGCGCGCGAATTGTTGGTGAAAACGGCGCTGCAGTATCTGGACGAACTGGCGCGGGATGGGAGTGCGGACGCGGGGTTGGCGTCGGAGTTGGCGCAGGCGTATATGAGCGTGGGCGATGTGCAAGGCATGACGGGGTTGCCGAATTTGGGGCGGCCGGCCGATGCGATTGCCAGTTACCGGAAGGCGGAGGCGACGGCGCGCGGGGCGGTGGCGCGGGAGCCGGGCAATGTGGCGCACGTGCGGCGGTTGGCGACGTGTCTGGCGCGAATGAGCTTTTTGCAGGCGGCCACTGGGGAGACGGCGGGGGCGCGGGGGAGCCTGCAGGAGTCGTCGAGGATTACCAAAGAGAGCTTGCGGAACCGGGAGCCGGAGGCGGCGGATTTACGGATGATGGCGAATGGGTATGTTTACCTGAGCGCGTTGGAGATGAACACCGGGAACGCCCCGGCGGCGGTGGAAGCGGCGGCGGTGGGGTATGAGTGGATGGGCCGGTACGCGAAGGCGAATCCGATCCTGCGGGCGCGGATCGACCTGGCGCGGGCGCATGCGGGATTGGGCCGGGCGCAGATTGTGCGCGGGCAACTGGAGGCGGCACGGCAGACCCTATTGGCGCAGCGCGCGCAACGGCAGGCGCTGGCGAAGGAAGCTCCGAACGATATGGAGAACTTGCGGGAGTGGGGCACAATTGACCACTTCCTGGGCAATTTGCACGGAGAGGCGTCGGGGCCCAATCTGGGGGAGTTCGCCGAGGCGCGGCGGTTTTATGAGGAGCACATTGGCATTGCCGAGAAGCTGGCGGCTGCCGACTCGCGGAACGTGAGCGCGCGGGGTGGTCTGGTGGCGCCCTATGGAAAATTGGCGGATTTACTGAGCGAAACGGAGCCAGTGCGTGCGGTGGCGTTGTACCGGAAGGCGTTGGAGGCGGCGGGCGCCGGCAGCAGCAGGCGTGCGGAGTGGCTGGGGCAGATGAGCTATGCAATGCGCCGGAGCGGCGACACGGCAGGGGCACGGCGGGCGGCGGAAGAGGGATTGACGGTTTTGCTTGCCGATTTGACGCGCAAGCCTGGGCCTCAGGAAAGCCGAACGGCGGCGCGTGTCTACCGTGCCGCGGGGGAAGCAGCGTTGGCGCAGGGAGATTTGCCGGTGGCGAAGGAGAGGCTGGAGAAGGCGGTAGAACTACTGGCGCGGCATCGCGAGATTGCCGCTACGCATCTGGAGCTGGCCGCGGATCTGTCGTTCGCGTGGGAGGCGTTGGAACGCTACCGCGCGAAGGCCGGGGAAACGGCGGATTTGCGGGGCGTACGGCTGGCCTTTTGGGAGGCCTGGCAGCGCGATACGCCCAGCGCGTTTACGAAGCGCCAACACGAACTGGCGCGAACGCCGCGTTAGACCTGACGGGCAGGTTCCACGCGCTGCTGCCACGGCGTGATGGCGGGCTTCGGACGCCGCTGAATTTTCTTGTGGACGATCTGCCGTTGCGTCGCGGCGCGCAGTGTGGCCAGCGATTGCATGTCGGTTTCCGTAAACGTCAGCGTTTGCGCGCCGCCGCCTTCGGGGATCTGTTCCAGCAGGCGCCGGCATAGCAGCGGCAACTCCTGAACAGCAATATGGTACTTCCGGCTCAGCGCCAGATCCGCGATAACCTTGAACCGCGTTTTGCTGCGGTCGTCGGCCACGCCATCAAATGCGAACTCGCGGAACTCTCCACTGTGGGTGAATCCGGTGAACTGGTATTCCATAACCTAACTTTCCTTTGCTAGGACGAACCGTAAGATAATTTGCGCTCACGGGGGGCATTCCGCCAAATTTCGCTAAGTAGCGATCCGTTAGGAAACTGGGAACTTAGTTGCCAACTTATGACTTGACCGGTGCGGACTCCGGCCCTTCATTGTCCGCTTTCTACGGCAAGGAGTCAAGCCTTGGCGGTACAATGCCCGACAGTAACCCAAATGTCAGAAACTCCCCGCCGCGCCTTTCTATCCGGTTCTTCGCTTTTGTTGAGCGTGAATGCCCGCCCGCTCACGGAGAAGGAAAAGCTCTCCCGCATTGCGTCCAACTGCTGGCCGATCCGCCAGCTTTTCAAGTCGCGCTCCACGCGCCCGAACCAGCAAGCCGACGACATGAAGAAGAAGTACGGCACGTTAACGATGCTCGATTTTCCGCAGTTTACGAAGGACACATTTCCTGGTGTGTACCACATGGACCTGTTCAGCGGGCTGTTCGGCGACACGGCCGACGACTCCATGTACGCCAAAAGCGAGATGACATTTAACGGCGCCACGCGGCAGGTCTTTGAGTTCGATCCGTCGCAGCCTTCGTCGAAGAAATGGCTCGACAAGTTGAATGCGAAG
>CAMATG010000719.1 GCA_945860645.1 Candidatus Sulfopaludibacter sp. SbA3
AAATTGGGAATCCCCTATTTACGGCATTCGTTCTACCATCCGCGGAAACCTGCCGGAAGCCCTCGTTTCGCCGCGTATCCTGATTCAGCGTCAGGACAACCGCCACGTCCTTGTCGGCATTCACCTCGATCTCGCGCAACCCGTTGACAGGATCTTTCCAACTCGCAATCTTCCGGCTTACCGTCGCCCCGGGAGGCCGGGAAAGCAGTGCCATTCCGAGACTTGTGATGGTTAAGACTGAACATCCAGGGTCTTCGGCAAGTACCGTCGCGTACCGCGCCGGCCACCGATTCGCAAGTTGTGGTCCATCCATCAAGAAAGCAATTACCAAGTCCGGCCCTATCGACCGAATCACGTCTCCTGTCGGATCCGGCCGCGCCAAATCCTCACAAATCAAGGGCGCAATCAGCAGCCATCGCGCCATTTGAAAAAAATGTTGCCTCCGATCCCGAATCGCAATGTACTCCCACCAGTCCTTCGATGGATTGAGCGTTGCACCAAGTTGGTAGGTCAATATCTGGGATCTATCCAGCCGCCACCGGTGATGTTTGGATTGCTTGTAGGGTTCCGTCCCAAATGACGGGTCAGAAACATAGACTGTATTGGTTCCAGCAGATGATTCGCTTGGGCTAGTTACGCCCACTCCCGCCATCAAAACCGCGCCTGCCGCCTCCGCGATCTTCCACGCTGCGGCATGTTCCTCAAGAGTAAGCGCCAGTTCGGGAAACAACACCATATGGATTTGCCCCACCTGGCGCTTTCCTTCGGAAATCGCAGCGTTCAGAAGATGGGAAATCAAATTCGGATCGGATTCGCGCTCTGTGGTAAAGAAACCGAATCGCGTCGAATCCATGTTTCCTGCTTCGTCTGGATTCGCGACCGCAGACTTGAACCAAAGCGGCTGGACTTCGAATGGAAAGGGAATCACGATGAGATTAAATGTGTCTGGCGACTCGGCAAGTGATCCGAGTGGGACCCACTGTGGGGTCACTTCGCATCCGTAGGTACACGCGAGATGCAGGGAAAGTGACCTGATATTCATTCCCGACGGAGGCGTCCTCCGCTTCGGAAGCACCCTCAGGCGACTGGGGTGAATCTCCTCACATAACGAACCGTTTTCCAGCAGACTCGAAGCCTGCGAAGTGTATTCATCAAAATCTCGAGTCTCGAAGATCCCGCCCAATCCAGCACCACATTCATCAGCGATCGCCATCAGGGTGAGGATGGACTTAACCTCATCGCTGCTGGCAACCAGAGTGGGAATCGGAGTATTCCAGTGTTGCGTGACGTCTCGCCACAACCGCAACACTTCCCGCGGCAGTGCGGAACCGCGCTCAGCGGCGCTCCGCCAGGCGCAAGAAGCCTCGACGCAAACGTCGTAGTAGTCGTCAGCGGGCGGCCAGTTCGTTAGCACCACGCCGTAAAGTCCGGCTCGCTGCACCAAGGTGGCCATTAGCCCAAAAACGTCAGCCGGCCACCTAGGGATCGACCGTGTCCGCGCATTTCGTAAGCGCGGAAGCAACTCCGACAGCATTTCGCCAACTGTTACCGGAGTTCCTATCATTTTCCACCCCTACAACGCCAGCTTAGGAGCCATCATCCACTTCAACACCCCCCGCGGCTGCACACCCAAATCCACCAAATCCACCCGCACCATCGCGCCCTTCTTAAAGTCCACCCGCAACTCCGGAGTCCCCAACAAAAACCCCAAAAACGAACTCATATGCGGCTCGTGCCCCACCAGCAGCAAGCTCGGCTCCCCGCGCAGCGTCCGCACCTCCGCCCACGTCTCAACCGGCGACGCCATCGGCACCAGCTTCACCGACGGCACCAACTCTTCCGTATACCCTAAAATCTCCGCCGCCATCTCCGCCGTCTGCCGCGCCCGCACGTACGGACTCGTCACAATCATCGTCGGCGACACGCTCGCCGTCCGCGCCCGTTTCAAAATCTCGCGCAACCGCTTCATTCCCTCGGGGGTCAGCGCACGATCGGCATCCGCCAGTCCAGGACTGGCGTCCTCGGCGATGCCATGCCGGAGGAGATATATCTGCATAGGCTGTCGAAAGACACTCTAATTCTGTCATACTCGCTGCTTTCCCATGCGTGACGCCCTCAAACGTGACAACTGGCCCATCCTCGCCGCCGGCGCCGCACTCGCCCTCAGCGTCGTTTCCATCGCCGCCTCCCAAATCTGCCTCGGCGCCGCCATCCTCCTCACCATCCGCGACTGGCGCCGCGCCCAATACCCCCCCGGGGCATCCCAACTCCTCTTCTTCTTCGCCTGGACCCTCCTCGCCGCCGGCCTCTCCCAATCCCCCGCCGCCGCCTGGCCCCAGCTCCGCAAATTCTTCGTCTATCTCATCGTCCCCTGCCTCGCCGCCGCCTACCGCGGACCGGACTCGGCCAAATACATCCTCGCCGCCCTCGGCGCCGGCGGCACCCTCTCCGCCCTCTGGAGCCTCCTCCAATACACAAAAAAATACAGCGCCGCCAAAGCCGCCGGCGTCAGCTTTACCGACGCCTATATCGCCAGCCGCATCACCGGCTTCATGTCCCATTGGATGACCTTCGGCGGCACCATGATGGCCGTGTTCTTAATCGGCGCCGCCTATCTCCTCTTCACCAAACCCCTCCGCTGGCGCGTCCCGGCCCTGCTCACCCTCATCGCCCTCGCCATCTTCCTCGGCTGGACCCGCGGCATCTGGATCGGCACCTTCGCCGGCACCCTCTACCTCCTCTGGTCCTGGCGCAAGATGTTCGTCCTGGCCGCGCCAGTATTGGCGTTGGCCGCCGTCGCCGTCATGCCGCAACCGGAGAAGGATCGCGTCCTGTCCATCGTCCAACCCCGCGGCGATACCGATTCCAACGGCCACCGCAAAGCCCTCTTCCGCACCGGCATCGCCATCATCGAAGCCCACCCGTTCCTCGGCGTCGGTCCCGAACAAGTCGAACGGAACTTCGACAAATACGCCCCCGAAGACATCCCCCGGCCCTTCCCACGCGCCTGGTGGTACGGCCACCTCCACAACATCTACATCCAGTTCGCCGCAGACCGCGGCATCCCCGCCATGTTCGCCATCATCGGCTTCTTCTTCTATGCCACCTGGAAGATCATCAAGGCCGCCATCCGCGCGAACGGCGACCGCAAATGGATCCTCCACGGCATCGCCGCCTTCCTGATCGGCGTCCTCGTCACCGGCGTCTTCGAACACAACCTCGCCGACAGCGAGATTCTCATGCTAGCCCTCGGCCTGGTCACCCTCGGCAGCAGCGTCGCCGCCAGCCGTGATAGCATACCCGTATAGGGTATACGAATCATGTCAGCGATAAAACTCCAGATTGAAGGCATGCACTGCCAAGCCTGCGTCGCCCGCGTCAAGCGAGCCCTCGAACGCGTCCCGGACGTCCGCATCCACGAAGTGCAAGTAGGATCGGCCGAAATCGAAGCCATCGATCCCGCCGCCGCCATCGCCGCCGTCACCGGTGCGGGCTACCCCGCCACCCGCGCCTAAGTGGCAACCGAAACGACGACCATACCCATACGGGGTATGATGTGTGACGCCTGCACGGGTCACATCGAACGCGCCCTCCGCGCCCTCGACGGTGTGGCAGAGGCACGAGCCGACCTCGCCACCAACACCGCCACCATCACCCGCGACCCCGCCACCGCCACCGACGCCCTCCTAAAAGCCGCCATCGAAGAAGAAGGCTACG
>CAMATG010000720.1 GCA_945860645.1 Candidatus Sulfopaludibacter sp. SbA3
TCCCTCCCGCCCGGCAACTACGAAATCGCTATCGCCGCCCAGGGCTTCCAAAAACAGCTCCAAAAAAACATCACCCTCGAAATCAACCAGGCCGCCAACCTCGACGTCAAACTCTCCGTCGCCAGCCTCGCCACCGAAGTCCAGGTCACCGAAGAAGCCCCCCTCCTCCAAACCGAAACCGGCAACGTCGGCACCACCATCAACTCGCAAACCCTCGACGAACTCCCCCTCGTCCAACGCGACGTCATGGCCGTCGTCCGCCTCGCCCCCGGCGTCGTCGCCAAGTCCCAGGTCGGCGATGCCCGCGGCGGCCGCGGCGTCTTCAACTCCAACTTCTCCGTCGGCGGCGGCCGCACCTCCACCAACGAAGTCCTCCTCGATGGCGCCGTCAACACCATCGGCGATTTCAACGGCGTCGCGTTCTCCCCGCCCCCCGACGCCGTCCAGGAGTTCCGCGTCGAAACCAACTCCTTCTCCGCCGAGTTCGGCCGCACCGGCGGCGGCGCCGTCAACATCGTCACCAAGTCCGGCGGCAACCGGTTCCACGGCACCGCCTACTACTACCACCAGAACGATTTCCTCAACGCCAATAGCTTCGTCAACAACCGTTTCGGCACCATCCGCCCCGTCCTCCGTCGCCATCAATACGGCTTCACCGCCGGTGGCCCCGTCATCATCCCCAAACTCTACAACGGCAAAAACAAGACGTTCTTCTTCACCGCCTTCGAAGGCCGCCGCGAAAAAGATCCCGTCCGCTCCATCACCAGTGTCCCCACCGCCCTCGAACGCAACGGCGACTTCTCCGAAACCCGCTTCCTCGCCGCCAACGGCGCCCAGCTCATCAACATCTACGACCCCTCCACCTCCCGCGTCGTCAACGGCGTCCGCTCCCGCGCCCTCTTCCCCAACAACCAAATCCCGCGCGACCGCTTCAATCCCGTCGCCCTGAAAATGCTCGCCGAATACCCCGACCCGAACCGCGCCGGCTCCTCCATCACCGGCCGCCAGAACTACCTCTTCGCCGGCAACCGCGGCTACTCCCGCGATCTCTCCACCACCCGCCTCGACCACAACTTCTCCGAGAAACACCGCATCTTCGGCCGCTACTCCCAGCAGAAATCTCTCGACACCCAACCCTCCGTCAAAGTCCGCTTCACCAACTCCAACAACACCAAGGATTCCTTCTACAACACCGGCCTCGACGACACCTTCCAGATCACCCCCCGCCTCTTCAACGTCTTCCGCTACATGTACGTCCGCTACCGCGCCAACCTCGTCTCCAACACCCTCGGCTTCGACCCCACCACCCTCGGCCTCCCCGCCTACATTCGCGACTCCGCCAACGTCCTCATCTACCCCAACGTCTCCATCGGCTCCGGCATCCCCGATCTCGGCGGCACCGCCTTCAACAACCAGCCCCGCGACACCCAGGGCTTCCAGAACAACCTCCTCTACGCCCGCGGCAATCACACCCTGAAGATGGGTGCCGAGTACCGCCTCTACCGCTTCTACCCCTATCAAATCTCCAATCCCACCGGCGCCTACACGTTCAACCAGTTCTACACTTCCAACGATCAAATCGGCACCGCCCGCCCCGAACAGGGCCTCGGCCTCGCCAGCTTCCTGCTTGGCTTCGGCGCCTACACCTACGAAAAGGTCGAACCCCTCAGCGCCTTCCAACACTACATGGGCAGCTACTTCCAGGACGATTGGAAAGTCAGCTCCAAACTCACGCTCAACTTGGGCGTCCGCTGGGAAGCCGAAACCGGCACGGGCGAAGCGCACGACCGCCTGACGTATTTCGACCGCGCCAAAGGAGCCATCCAATTCGCCGGCGGCCCCAACCCGCGCACCATCCGCAAAACCAACTGGCGCAACTTCGGACCCCGCCTCGGATTTGCGTATCGCCTCGACAACAAGACCGCCCTCCGCGGCGGCTACGGCATCTTCTATCTCCCCATCGGCCTGGAAACCGCCATCGTTACCACCCCCTTCAACTACAACGTCATCGCCGACGTCTTCAACGCCGACTACTCCCCTCGCACCACTCTCTCCAACCCCTTCCCCAACGGCATCGTCCGTCCCAACTCCACCAACCGCGTCGACGACGGCACCTTCCGCCTCGGCAACAACGCCAACATCGTTCTCCGCGACCAGCCCAACTCCTACGTCCAGCAGTGGAACGTCGCCATCGCCCGCCAAATCGGCCGAACCAGTTCCATCGACGTCACCTACTTCGGCAACCGCGGCATCCGCCTCCCAACGAACTCGCTCGAACTCAACCAAATCGATCCCAAGAACCTAGCCAACGGCGGCGCTTTCCTCAACGAGCGCGTGCCCAATCCCTACTTCGGCAAAGGCCTCCCCGGACTGCTCTCGCAAGCCACCATCCCCCGCATGCAGCTCTTGAAGCCCTACCCCCAATTTGCCTCCCCCACCACCGCCAACGCCTACGGCGGCAGCCTCATCTACTTCCGCCCGCCCGTCGCCGATAGCATCTATCACGCCGTCACCTTCCGCTACGACCGCAAGTTCACCCGCGGCTTCAGCCTCGGCGCCCACTACACCATCTCGAAGGTCCTCGAAACCGGCGGCGGCGGCAACGGCATCGCCTTCCTCGACCCCGCCGGCATCCGCGACATCTACAACATCCGCCTCGAACGCAGCGTCGGCTCCTTCGACGTCCCCCAGCGTCTCGTCGTGACCTTCGCCACTCAACTCCCCTTCGGCCGCGGCAAGCAGTTCTTCAACAAAAGCAAACTCGCCAACCGCTTCATCGGCAACTGGCAGTTCTTCGCCAACGGCACCATGCAGGCCGGCCTCCCCGTCAACGTCGGCGGCCCGGACATCTCCCGCATCGCCGGCGCCAGCCCCTCCCGCGCCAGCGTCGTCGCCGGTGTCGATCCCAAACTCCCGCTCTCCCAGTCCATCGCCAACAGCCGCGACTGGTCCAACGCCTGCGGCTGCACCAAGCCCTGGTTCAACCCCGCCGCGTTCACCACCACACCCGAATTCCAAATCCCCAACGGCCCCCGCTTCCTCCCCAACATTCGCGAAGGCTGGCTCCGCTCCATCGACGCCAATCTCCAGAAGTCCGTCTTCGTCACCGAGCGCATCCGCCTCTCGCTCCAGCTCCGCGCCTTCAACATGCTCAATCAGGTCAGCTTCGGCGGCCCCAGCGTCATCACCGTTGGCCAGGCCAACTTCGGCTCCGCCGGCGGCGTCGTCGATAACGCCCGCCGCGCCGAAGTCGGCGCCAAGCTCTACTTCTGACCGAACCGCCCAAATCCGGTCACTTGACCGCCCCGGCATCGCTCCACCCCCGCCAACACTGCAAAACGCACGGCCACCCACGTGCATCTCCATTGGCATGTCCTTCGGAATCTACCTCGCCGGCTTCCTTCTCCTCATGGCGGGCCTCATCTATGGAGCCAACATCCTCCGCGTACCCACGCAGTGGATCGTCGTGGCAACCATGGTCATCGCCGGCCTCGGCGTGCTCTCCGCCGTCAAAGCCACGCGGGGTCGCGACCCTTCATAACCCGCCCGAATGACAGGAACTGGAAAGCTAAACAACCACCGCCTAAAGGCGGTGGGGTTGGCAGGCGACTGAAAGTCGCAGGACGCGGCTAAAGCCGCTCCAGATCTCGGCGCTTGCGGCCCCGTCTTCACTCAGTCGGCATTGTGATTTTGAATCCTTGGTCATCCTGGTCCCA
>CAMATG010000721.1 GCA_945860645.1 Candidatus Sulfopaludibacter sp. SbA3
GAATCGACCGACATATCGACGATCGAACCCAGCCGGAACCCCAGCAAAATGCCTTTCTTCACCCAACCATTCACGCGCCAACCGGTGGCGGTCGTCGCGTCCGGCGACGCCGCGCGAATCTCGCCCGCGTTCAACGCGGCCTTGAATTCGGCGAACAACCGGAAGTGCTCTTCTCCATAGGCGGCGGGCTTATTGTCAAAAGCCTCTTCCACCGCCAGCTTCAATGTTTCAATGCGCGGCAACGGCGCCCTCCGTGGCCAGTAGGCCAACCTGCGTCAACACGGCGTCAATCTTCTTCTGGCTCGCCTCGCTAGGCGGCACCAGCGGCAGACGCCATACCGGTTCCAACAATCCCATCCGCGCCATCGCGTACTTCACCGGCCCCGGATTGGACTCCACAAAATTAATCTCCATCAGCGGCAGATACTGCCGTTGAATCGCCCTCGCCCCGGCGTAGTCGCCGTCCAGCGCCTTCTGCGCCAGCTGCGACATCGGCCCCGGAATCTCGTTCGAAACCACCGAGATAATTCCGCGCCCGCCCAGCGAAACAAGCGGAATCGTGATCGAATCATCACCGCTCAACACCGCGAAATCAGAGGGCACGTGATACAACACCGAAGCCATCTGGCTGATGTTCCCGCTTGCTTCCTTCACGCCCACAATGTTGTCAATCGCGGCCAGCCGTTTCAGCGTCAACGGCTCCACATTGATGCCCGTCCGTCCCTGCACGCTATAGACGACAATCGGCAGCTTCGTCGAACCGGCAATCGCGCGGTAGTGTTGGTACAGGCCTTCCTGCGTCGGCTTGTTGTAGTAAGGCGTCACCGACAGCAACCCATCGGCGCCCAGCGCTTCCAACTCTTTCGCCAACTCGCACACCTCGGCCGTCGCGTACCCGCCACAGCCGGCCATCACCGGCACTTTCCCCTTCGCCTCTTCCAGCGTGATCTCCACCACGCGCAGATGCTCCTTATGCTTCAGCGTCGGGCTCTCACCCGTCGTCCCGCACGGAACCAGAAAGTGGATTCCATCGGCAATCTGCCGGCGCACCAGCGCCCGCAGCCCGTCCTCGTCCAGGCTCAAATCTTGTTTGAACGGCGTAACCAGTGCTGTGCCGCATCCTTGAAACATGTGCCACCTTCTCCCTAGAACAACGTCTCGCTGAATTCGAAAAATCCCTGCTTGCCCACAATCCACTTGGCCGCCTGCAACGCGCCCCGCGCAAAGCCCTCCCGGCTCCTCGCCGTGTGCCGCAACGTGATCGTGTCGGAGTGCGAATCAAACCCGATCTCATGCGTCCCCGGCACCCGCCCCGCGCGGTTCGACGAGACATCGATCTCCCGGTCATATCCGGCCGACTTCATCTCATCCACCAGCTTCAACAACGTGCCGCTCGGCGCGTCTTTCTTCGTATCGTGGTGAATCTCCCAGGCGTACGATCCATACTCCGGCTGCTTGGCCAGTAGCTTGGCCGCCTCGGCCACCAACCGGAAAAACACGTTCACGCCAACCGAATAATTCGGGCTCCACACCGCGGCCGATTTGCCTGCCTCCACCGCCGCCTTCACCCGGTCCATCTCCCCCAGCCAGCCCGTCGTGCCAATCACGACCGGCACCCCGATCGCCGCCAGCTTCTCGACATTCGAAACCGCCGCCTCCGGCGTCGAAAACTCAATCGCCGCATCGATCCCCGCAAAGTTCTCTCGCGTGATCCACGCCCCGTCGGAGTTGTTATGGACGTCCAGAATCAACGTCACATGGAACCCATATTCCGGAGCCAGTTGCTCCAGCATCTTACCCATCTTCCCGTAACCAATCAGCGCCAGTTTCATGCCTCGAATACCTCTTCATCCAAAGTCGAAAAGAACTCCGCGTGCAACGCTTCCACCGCGGCCTTCAGGTCCACGTCCGCCACCACCACGCTCAGGTTCAACAGCGATGCCCCTTGCGCAATCATGCGAACGTTGATCGAACGCAGCGCGCCAAACACTCGCGCGCCCAGCCCAGGCGTCTCGCGAATATTGTCGCCCACCAGGCAGATCAGCGACGACGTGTCGTCCACCGAGACCTCGGCAATCTTCCGTAAATCCGCGCAAATCTCGTCCAGATGCGTCGTGTTGTCGATGGTCAACGACACGCTCACCTCCGACGTCGTCACCATGTCCACCGGCGTCTGGTAGCGGTCGAACACATCGAAAATCCGCTTCAAAAACCCATGCGCCATCAGCATCCGCAAGCTCTGCACATTCACCACAACAATGTTCCGCTTGCAGGCAATACTCTTCACCGTATTGGCGCACGGCACCCGCTCCGCCACAATCCGCGTGCCCTCGTTCTCAGGGTTCCGCGAATTCAAAATCAACACCGGAATGTTCTTCTCAACAGCCGGCACCACCGTCGCCGGATGCAGCACCTTGGCCCCAAAATAGGCCAGCTCCGCGGCCTCGGCAAACGAGATCTTTTTCACCCGGTGCCCGCCCGGCAGAATCCGCGGATCGCACGTCAACATGCCGTCGACGTCGGTCCAGATCTGAATCTCTTCCGCGCCAATCCCCGCGCCCACAATCGAGGCGCTGAAATCGGATCCGCCGCGCCCCAGCGTGGTCGTGAACCCGTCCTGCGTGGATCCAATGAACCCACCCATGACGACCACCTTCCCCGCCTGCGCCAGCGGCCGAACCCGCTCGTCCAGCTTCGCGTAGCACCGTGAATACAAGGGCGCCGCCTGCGTGTGCCGCCGGTCGGTGACAATCACCTCCCGCGCATCCACATGTACGCCGTTCATCCCAAAATGCCGGAACGCCGCCGCCACAATCCGCGACGACAACCGCTCCCCGTAGCTCGAAACCAGATCCACATACTGCGCCGGAAATTCGCCCAATCCAGCCAGCTCATCCACGAACGCCGACAGCTCGTGAAAGTGCGCTTCGATGAACGAGGAAACCTCGGCCCACTCCCGCTCCTCGCACACCGGCCGCGCTTCCTGCAGCGTATAGGCTGCCAGCTCTTCCAACAGCCGCGCCGCTTCGTCCCGGTCGCCCTTCCACGCCTTCTCGGCAATCGCCAGCAGCCGGTTCGTCGTCTTGCCCATCGCCGATACAACCACCACCGGCTGCCGGTCCAGACGCGCCTTGACGATCCCCGCCACCCGCTCCATGGCGGCCGCCGATTCCACCGACGTGCCGCCAAACTTCATGACGATCATTTACAGCATCCCCTCCGCCAGCATCAACTCGGCGTTCAGCACCGCCGCGCCGGCCGCGCCGCGCACCGTGTTGTGCCCCAACGCCATGAACTTGTAGTCGAACACCGGGCACTCCCGCAGACGGCCCACAAACACGGCCATCCCGCGCTCCCGCTCCACGTCCCGCCGCGGCTGCGGACGGTCCTGCTGCTCCATGTAGATCACCGGACGTGCCGGCGCGCTCGGCAGCCCCAGCTCCTGCGGCTTCCCGCGATAGGAATCAAACGCCGCCCGCACCTCGGCCAGCGTCGGCTTTTGCGTCAACTCCACCGACACCGCCGCCATATGCCCATCCACCACCTGCACCCGGTTGCAATGCGCACTGACGCGCGTCGTCAACGGCACGAACCGTCCGTCCGCCACGCCGCCCATGATCTTTTGCGTCTCGGTCTCCACCTTGTCTTCTTCGCCGCCAATATGCGGAACAACGTTCGCCGTAATGTCCATCGACGGTACGCCCGGAT
>CAMATG010000722.1 GCA_945860645.1 Candidatus Sulfopaludibacter sp. SbA3
AACGTCGGCCCCGCGTTCGTCGACGCGGTGAAGTATAAATACAGCCCGCCCCGGTCAAACACTGGCGACGCCGCATCGCTCATCCCGTCCGTCAACTGCACCGATTTCCCCGTCGCCACCGAATACGCAAACACCGCCCGGAACCGCGACGGCATCTGCTTCGTGTACGCCACCCACTGCGAATCCGGAGACCACGCCGGCGCCATACCAGCCAGCCGGTAATAATACTCGGTCGCCACCGTCGTCACCCGCCCGCTCGCCACCTCCACCAGCAACAGGTTCAGCCGGTTGTCCTGGCACGAAATCCACTTCGAATCCGGAGACCACACCGGTTCAAAGTAGTACCCCGGCTTCTCCCCCATCCGGATCGTGCGCTTCTCCCCCTTCCCTTCCTGGTCCCGAATCACCAGCGCATACTCGCCACCCTCATCGCTGAACCACGCCACCTGCTTCCCATCGGCGGACCACGCCGGGTTCCGGTCCGCCGCCCCCGGCGTGTTCGATAGCACCCGCACGTCCCCCTTCTCCGCCGGCACCGTCACAATCTCCCCCCGCGCCTCAAACGCCACCCGCTTGCCCGAGGGCGACAACGAAAACCCGCGCAATGCCGCCGCCGCCTTCTCCCATCGCGGCCGAACATCGGCCAAATCCGCGTCCACCGTAATCCCGATATCCGTCAGCTTCCTAGTCTTCACATCAAACAACTGCACCCCGCCAAACTTCTCCAACACAATCTGCCCCGCCCCCGCCGACGCGGACTTGTAGTCCAGCCCCGCATTGTCCAGCACCCGCCGTACCTTCTTCGTACCCGCGTCATAGGCAAACAGCTTCACCGCCCCTTCCCGATCGGAAAGGAAATACACCTCCCCGCCCACCCACATCGGATCGGTGTCGTTGGCGTTGTCCCGCGGAATCTCCACCACACTCGAATCGCTCAACTGCCCAATCCAAATCTTCGTCGTCTGCCCGCCCCGGTACTTCTTCCACGCATCGTAGGAATGCGCCGGCCGGAAAAACCCAATCGGCATGTACGCCAGCCGCGCCCCATCCGGCGAAAAGGAGCCAGCCACCGCCATCGGGAATGGCAACGTCTCCTCCGCGCCCCCGCCCGCCGGAATCCGGAACAGTTGCCGGTACCGGTCCGTCGTCGCCAACCGGCTGGACCGGAAAACAATGTGCTTCCCGTCCGCCGTCCACGTCGCCGGCTCGTCAATCCCCGGATGATACGTAATCCGCTTCGGCACCCCGCCCGTCACCGGAACCGTGTAGACGTCAAAATTCCCGTCATACTCGCCGCAGAAAGCCACCGTCTTCCCATCCGGGGAAAACACCGGGTACGTCTCCACGCCCTGCCCCGCCGTCAGTCGCGCCGCCGCTCCGCCAGCCTTCCCCACGCGCCACAAGTCGCCCGCGTAGGAGAAGACGATATCCGTGCCGTTGAACGCCGGCCGCTGCGGTAGTATCGTAATCTCCTGCGCCAACACCGGCAACGCCAGGAAAATCAACAGAGAGCGAATCATGAGGGTATTATCGCAATGGTGACAATTTCCAGACGCGCAGTCTTATTCGCCCCGCTTCTCGCCGCCGCGCCATCCGCCTCTCCCTTCCGCGGCATCTTCCCCATCGTGCAGACGCCGTTCCTGGCCAACGGCCAGCTCGACGCGGGCACCCTCGCCAAAGAAACCGTCTTCCTCAACCGCTGCGGCGTCCAAGGCCTCGCCTGGCCCCAACTCGCCAGCGAGTTCTGGTCCCTCTCCGAACCCGAACGCCTCCAGGGCGCCGAAGCCATCCTCTCCGCCGGAAAAGGCAAACCAGCCAGACTCGTCATCGGCGTCCAGGCCGACGACCTCGAAACCTCCCTCCGCCTGGCCAAACACGCCGCCGCCAACGGGGCCAACGCCCTCATCTCCCTCCCCCCCCCGTCCCTCGGCCTCATCGAATTCTTCACCAAAATCGCCGCCGCCGCCCCCGGCCTCCCGTTAATCCTCCAAGCCGTCGGCAAGATCACCGTCGAAGACGTAATCGCGCTAACCAAAGCCGTCCCCGCCGTGAAATACGTCAAGGACGAAGCCGGCGTCACGCTCCCCCGCATCTCGGAGTTCCAGCAAAAAGCCCCGCAAATCGGCGTCTTCACCGGCGCTCACGGCCGCACCATGATCGATGAACTTCTCCGTGGCGCCATCGGCTGCATGCCCGCCGCCGGCCCGGCCGATCTCTACACCAAAGCCTTCGCCCTCTGGGAAAAAGGCAAACAGAAGGAAGCCGCGTTAGCGTTCGCAAGAGCCGCCGTCCTGGTCCCCGAATTCGAAATGTACGGCATCGAAGGCCTGAAATACATCCTCGAACTCCGCGGCGTCTTCCCCAACAGCATCGTCCGCGGCCCCCGCAACGGAGACGTCGGCGCCGTGGCCACCAAAACCAAACTGGACGACGCCGGCAAACGCGCCCTCCGCCTCCTCTGGGAAGGAATCAGTAAATGAAAAGAAGAGCCTTCCTCGCAACAGCCGCCCTCCCGCTAGCCGCCCAGCCAACGCCAATCCAGCGCATCGATTCCGTCCGCGCCCGCGTCCTCCCCCTCCTGGGCACCGGCCGCTTCGGCACGGCGAAATTCAAAGACGATTACGACCCCAACCGCAACCGCTGGTTCGGTCCGTTTTCCCAGCTCTCCGGCTCAATCCTGGTAGAAATCAAAACCACCGGCGGCCTCACCGGCTACGGCCTCGGCGGCGGAGGCAGCGCCGCCGTCCACGTCATCGAAACCCACCTGAAAGATCTCCTCCTAAAAGCCGATCCCGCCAACATCGAACTCCTCTGGGACCAGATGTATAACTCGTCCCTCTTCTACGGCCGCAAAGGCCTGGCCATCCAAGCCATCAGCGGCATCGATCTGGCTCTCTGGGATCTCGCCGGCAAGACCGCCAACCAGCCCGTCTACAAGCTCCTGGGCGGCAGAACAAAGGACCGTGTCCCCGTCTACCTAACCAGCAAGAAGGTGGAGTTAGGTCTCGACAAAGGCATCCGCGCCTACAAACTTCCCATCGACAGCTCCCCGCAAGACGGAAGAGAAGGAATGCGCAAAGCCGTAGCCGAAATCGAAGCAGCAAGAAAAGCCATCGGCCCGGACGCGGACCTAATGATCGACGTCCTCTGCCGCTGGAACGTGCCGTACACGATGGAGATGGCCGACCGCCTCGCCCCGTCGAAACTGATGTTCATCGAAGAGCCCCTAAACCCCGACGACCTCGCCGGCTACCACCAACTCTGCCAGAAAATCGAAACCACCAAAATCGCCCACGGCGAGCACGAATACACAAGGTACGGTTTCGAAAACCTGATCACCCGCAAAGCCGCGCACATCCTGCAGCCCGACATCACCTGGAGCGGCGGCCTAACCGAACTCCGAAGAATCGCAGCGTTAGCGCAAGCGGCCCAACTCCCCCTAATCCCCCACCGAGGAGGCAGCGTCTTTGGCCTGCACTTCATCCTGGCGACCCCGAACTGCAACCTGGCCGAAAGCTTCGGAATCGGCGAACCGGGCAACGAGATGATGCAAGCCATGTCCCCCCGCTTTGCCGACGGCCACATCTACCCCAGCGACAAACCCGGCTTCGGCCTCACCCTCCCCTAAAAAATACAAACGCAATATTGTGGTGTCACACACCACATTTTTTTCCGTAAAACGTTTGTCCCCATCACAACACCC
>CAMATG010000723.1 GCA_945860645.1 Candidatus Sulfopaludibacter sp. SbA3
GCCAATCAAAAGCCGGGCGTGGCGTTTCACGATCCGATGATTGAGGGCGCGCCGGGGCACGGCGAGGGGCACAACTCCGGGAACGCTGTGAACATTGTGGCGGCGCTGGCTTTGAAGGATTTGATGATTAAGAACAAGGTGAAGGGGACGCTGAAGGTGTACCCGGGGGTGGCGGAAGAGCTTGTTGCGACGAAGGCGTTTTATGTGCGGGCGGGGTTGTTTAAAGACGTGGATATTATGCTGGGGTCGCACGTGGGGGCGGAGCTGGCGACGTCGTGGGGGCAGCCGGCGAATAACAGCGGGCTGGTGTCGATTCAGTTCACGTTTAAGGGCGAGGCGGCGCATGCGGCGGGGGCGCCTTGGAAGGGGCGGTCGGCGCTCGATGCCGTTGAGCTGATGAACACGATGTGGAACATGAAGCGGGAGCATTTGCGGCCGGAGCAGCGGTCGCATTATGTGATTACCAATGGCGGGGATCAGCCGAATGTTGTGCCGGAGGAAGCGACGGTTTGGTACTACTTCCGGGAGCAGGATTTTCCGCGGATTAAAGAGCTGCAGGAGTTTGGATCGACGATGGCGAAGGCGGCGGCGATGGCGACGAGCACGACGACGAGCCAGCGGATTGTGGGGTCGGCGTGGCCGTACCATCTGAACAAAGTGGTGGCGGAGGTGCAGCAGAAGAACATCGACATGGTGGGGATGCCGGTTTGGACGGAGGCGGATCAGACGCTGGCGAAGGAGATTCAGCGGGAGGTGCGTTCGCCGAAGGTGGAGCCGCTGCCGGAGAAGGTGAAGCCGTTGGAGGCGCCGCAGCCGTGGAAGGGTGGCGGGACGGACGACATCGGGGATATTTCGTGGGTGGTGCCGATGGTGTATTTGCGGTTTCCGGCGAATATTCCGAACCTGCCGGGGCATCACTGGGCGAATGCGGTTTCGATGGCGACGCCGATTGCGCATAAGGGGTCGACGGTGGGGGCGAAGGTGCAGGCGACGACGGCGTTGGACTTTTTGTTGAAGCCGGAGTTGATTGCCGATGCGTGGAAGTATTTGCGGGAGGTGCAGACGAAGGATATGAAGTATCAGCCGCTGATTGGGGAGACGGATCAGCCGGCGATTGAGTTGAATGCGGAGAAGATGGCGAAGTATCGGGAGCAGATGCGGAAGTTCTACTACGATGCGACGAAGTATCCGACGTATTTGGAGCAGTTGGGGATTGCGTATCCGACGTTGCGGAAAAAAGACTAGAGGGGGTGGGGCATTTGGCCTTTGGAAAAGTTATCAGATTGGGTGAAACGCTGGTTGGGTTTGTAGCACTACTCGAGTAGACAATGGGCCCCGTGCAGGCGCCGCGAACAGTAGAGTTTGCCGCGCTGGGGCCTTCTATCAACTTGACTGTTTCCTGAAGGAGGAACTGTGGCTAATTTGGGTCATATCCGTTCAAAGGCCGATTTAATTGGCAAATTGAACCCGAAGGCTTGGGACGCGGTGAACCCGCATACGCCGTTTGTTTTTTCGAATGCGCATGTGGAGTTGCTGGTGGCCGATGTGGTGCGGTCGGTGGCGGGTGGGATCGCCAACAAGGCGATGGCGAAGGAGGTGATGGAGCTTTCGCGGGGGATGGCGAAGCAGGCGGGGGCTTCATTGGTGGCCTCGTGGGAACCGGGGGATGAGTTGTGTCCGCCGTGGCCCTGGCCGTGGCCGGGTCCGTGGCCCTGGGTGCAAGTGGTGGAGCCGGAGCCGGTGCCGTGGAAAGTGATTTCGGCGGCGGAGCAGTTGGAGCTGGCGTATACGTTGACGAAGCTGGCGGGATTGACCGTTAGCAAGGAGATTAACGTTGCGTTGAAGGGGGCTGGGGTGAAGCTGGCCGGGTTGGCGATGGGGACGATGATGGAGGAGTTTGAGGAGTGCGGGACGGTGCCGCGGAAGCCGTTTCCGAAGAAGTAGTTTGCTCTGGGGGGCGGCGCGGGCTTGAGGAGGCGCGCCGCTCTTCTTTCCGGGTGGGCGGGCTTGTATTGCGTCTGGGATGGCCGGGCTTGTATTGCGTCTGGGATGGGCGGGCTTGTATTGCGTCTGGGGACACCCGCCCTGCGGGACGCGGGTGTCCCCGTGAGAGGTTCGCTGCGTGGGGGGAAGGAGCGGAGTGGTTCGCTGCGTGGGGAAAGGGGCGGGGTGGTTCGCTGCGTGGGTGGAAGGGGGCGGGGTGGTTCGCTGCGTGGGTGGAAGGAGCGGGAGGGGGTGCTGCGTGGGTGGAAGAACACGCGGGCTTGCTTGGGTGTATTAAGTTAGTTGCGGATGAGACTCCTCTTTTTGTTGTTGGCGGCCGTGACTGTATTGCCTGGGCAGGCGCTGTATCCGTGGCTTGAGACGATTGCCAAAGACCAGTTGGCGGCGCGGCGGACCGTGGTTTCTTCGCTGCGGACTCCGGCGGAGATTCGCGCTTATGGGGACGGCGTTCGGGCGAAGTTGTTGCGGTGGATCGGGGGGTTGCCTTCCGAGCGGACACCACTGAATGTCCGGAAGACGGGCGAGATTGTGCGCGATGGGTATCGCGTGGAAAAGATCGTCTTTGAGTCGCAGCCGCGGTTTTTTGTGACTGCGAATTTGTATGTGCCGACGACGGGGAAGGGGCCGTTTCCGGCCGTCGTGCAGCCCACTGGGCATTCGCTGACGGCGAAGGCGCGGGAGCTTTATCAGAGCCTGGGGATTGGGTTGGCGAAGTATGGGTTTGTGGTTCTGACTTACGACCCGCTGGGGCAGGGGGAGCGGCGGATTTTCTTTGATTCGGAGCTGGGGGATTCGAAGGTTGGCGGCACGACGGTTGAACATCAGATGGTAGGCGTGCAGGCGCTGTTGGGCGGGGAGAGTTTGGCTCGGCAGATGATCTGGGATGGGATGCGCGCGTTGGATGTTTTGGCTGCGCGGGCGGATGTGGACGCTTCGCGGATGGGAGTGGCGGGGTGTTCGGGGGGCGGGACGTTGACGGCTTATTTGGCAGCGCTGGATGAACGGGTTAAGGCTGCGGCGCCGGCTTGTTATATTACATCGTGGGAAGAGCAGCTGGGCGGGGCGGGGCCGCAGGATGCTGAGCAACAGTTTCCCGATCAGTTGCGGGATGGGTTTGACCACGGCGACTTTTTGATTGCCGCGGCGCCGCGGCCGTATTTGATTGCTTCGACGACCGAGGACTTTTTCCCGTTGGCGGGGGCGCGGCGGACTTATGAGGAGGCGAAGTTTATCTACAACCGGTTTGGGGCGGAGGACAAGATTGCGTGGTTCACGGCGCCTGGGGATCACGGGATGCGGGCGGACACGCGGGGGGCGATTTATGGGTGGATGCGGAAGTGGTTGCAGGGGGTGCCGGGGCCGGCGCCGGAGCCGCGTTTTCAGGTGGAGTTGGAGGAGGATTTGAACGTTACGCCGACGGGGCAGGTTTCGACTTCGCTGGGCGGGGAGACGGCTAGCACGATGAACATGCGGCGGTTTGGGGGGATCAAGAAAGAGACTGGGGATTTGCGGGCGGCGGTGATGGCGGTGACGCGGTATGAGGCGCGGACGGGAGAGTTGGTGGTGGATAAGTTGGGGGCGGAGTTGGCGGGCGGGGTGAGGGTGGAATCGTTGACGTATACGGTGGCGGGTGGGCGGAGGGTGCCGGCTCGGTTGTATTTGCCGGAGGTTTCGAAGGGGACGGTGTTGGTGGTGGAT